>CAJUOF010000157.1 GCA_910587905.1 uncultured Lachnospiraceae bacterium | reverse complement strand
TACACTCTTTCCCTACACGACGCTCTTCCGATCTCTTCCGCCAGCTTTTCGTTCAGGCTCTCCCTCTCCTCCACGGAAAGGGTCCTGGTCTTGATGATCACCTCGTTGCTGCCGCTCACCTTCTGGGTCTCCACATTGGCGTCACCGGTCACCTCCTCCACCAGGGGCACCACGTCGCTGTGGATGGTCTCCATGGACAGATCCTCGTTGAAGGTCACGTTGGTGGAAGTCCCGCCTTTAAATTCCAGGCTGTAATTCAAAACGCTGCCCTGGTCGCCGTTCGCATAAACGCCCATGAATACGAATCCCGCCGCGATCACCACCAGGGAACAGATGATGCAAACATATTTTTTCTTTACAAAATCAATTTTAGCCGGAGCCTTGGCCTTTCCGTAGAGCTTCTCCGATTGGAAGCCCAGGTTATACAGGGCTCTTAAGGCAAACCTGGTGATCACCAGGGCCGTGAACATGGAGAGCACGATGCCCAGGGCCAGCGTCTGGGCAAAGCCCTTCACGGTGCCGGAGCCCCTCCAGAGAAGGACCGCCGCTGCGATGAGGGTGGTCACGTTGCCGTCCACGATGGCGGACAGAGCCTTGGAAAACCCTTCCTTGACGGCCCCCTTCACCGTCCGTCCCACCGCCAGTTCCTCCCGGATCCTGGCGAAAATGATCACGTTTGCGTCCACGGCCATGCCGATGGACAGGATGATGCCGGCGATGCCGGGCAGGGTCAGGGTGATGTCAAAGGCGCTTAAGAACACGACGACCAGGGCCACGTAGAACGCCAGGGCGATGGCCGCCGCCACGCCGGGGATCCAGTAAAGGACGATCATCAGGACCGCCACCAGGATAAACCCGATCAGACCGGCCTTAAGGCTGGTGGAAATGGCGTCCTGTCCCAGCTTGGCGCCCACCACGTTGGAACGGATCTCCTTGAGTTCCAGGGGCAGGGAGCCGATGCGGATGGTGGACGCGAGCTGGTTGGCGTCCTCGTAGGAAGCCATTCCGTCGATGCTGCAGTTCCCGCCGGTGATCTTCTCCCGCACCGTGGGCGTCCGCACCGTCTTGCCGTCGTAAATGATGGAGATGCTCTTTCCCACGTTCTTCTCCGTGGCCTCGGCGAACCTCTGGCTGCCCTCCTCCGTAAGCTGCAGGGACACGTGATACTCCGTGGCCCCGGTGAGCTGGTTCTTGGCGCTGGCCGGCTGGGCCGTCTCCACGTCGTCCCCGGTGAGGACCACGTTCCCCTCCGCGTCCTGGAAGGAAAGCGTTCCCGGCTGCCCCAGCTCCTCCAGGATTGCGTTGGCGTCGGACACGCCGGGGATGTCCACGTTGATCCGGTCGGAGCCCTCCTGATAGACCTCCGCCTCGTTGCTGTAGCCCGCCACTCGAAGCTGCAGCTTGTAGATGGTATCCTGCATGTCCACGTCGGACGGGTTCTCGTCCACCGTCTGGTAGGTGATGCTCACGCCGCCAGCCAGGTCGAGCCCCAGCTTGATGTCGCTCATGCTCCCGGAGCCGTCGTTCCCCAGCCCCATCAGGGCCGTGTAGTAGAGACCCGCCACCACGGCCAGAAGAACAAGGAGACAGACGATGCCCTTGCCCCGTTTGGAATTGTTCTTTTTGTAGGTTTTCATTTCCCGTTCTCTCCTTCTGTTTCCATATTTTCCGCCAGAGCCGCTTTTATCATAATGGCGCACTCGATGCGTTTTTTCTGCATCTCGCAGCCAATCTCATAGGCGTCCGTGATGGAGCCGTGAAAATTCCACGAATTGGCCGCACAGCCGCCGCTACAGTAGAATCTCGCAAAACAGTTCCTGCATTTTTCCTTGGCGTAGACGTTGCACAGCTTGAATTCGTCCCGGACCTTCGTATTTGTCACGCCCGTATCCACGTTTCCCAGGAGAAATTCCTCCTGGCCCACGAACTGATGACAGGGATAGAGGTCCCCCCAGGGCGTCACCGCCAGGTACTCCGTCCCGGAACCGCAGCCGGAAAGCCGCTTGGCCACGCAGGGCCCCTGATCGAGGTCAATCATGAAATGGAAGAAATTGAATCCCCTTCCCTCTTTTTTCCTGCGGATGAATTCCTCCGCCAGCTTGTCGTACTCGGAAAGGATCTGCGGAAGGTCCTCTTTCCGGATCGCATAGTCCTCCTCCGGGGCGGCCACCACCGGCTCCACGGAAATCTGGTCGAAGCCCTCGTCGGCAAAGTGCAGCACGTCCTTGGAAAAATCCAGATTGTACCGGGTGAAGGTCCCCCGGATGTAATAGCTCTTCTCTCCCCGCTCCCTCGCAAATTTCTTGAACTTGGGCATGATGATGTCGTAGCTGGAGCCTTTCCCGTTCCTGGTGGGGCGCATCCGGTCGTTGACCTCCCTCCGTCCGTCGATGCTAAGGACCACGTTGGCCATCTCCCGGTTGACAAACTCCGTCACCTCGTCGTTTAAGAGCATGCCGTTGGTGGTGATGGTGAAGCGGAAGTTCTTATTGCACTCCTTCTCCCTGGAACGGCCGTAGGCCACGAGCCGCTTCACCACTTCCCAGTTCATGAGGGGCTCGCCGCCGAAAAAATCCACCTCCAGGTTGCGCCGGTTCCCGGAGTTTTCGATCAGAAAGTCCAGAGCCTTCTTTCCCGCCTCGTAGCTCATGATGGCCCGCCTGCCGTGGTACTCGCCCTCCTCGGCGAAACAGTAGCGGCAGCCCAGATTGCAGTCGTGGGCCACGTGGAGACACAGGGCCTTCACCACGGTCTTGCGATTCTTAAAATCCGTCACGTACTGTTCGTAAACGTCCTCGGTGAACAGAAGACCCTCCTCCTTAAGCGTCTCGATCTCCTCCAGGGCTTCCTCTATGTCGCCCTCCGGATATTTGCCCGAGAGGGCGGCGGAAACCGCCGCCTTTATGGTCTCCGCCGGTTCCGCTCCGTGTGCGTCGTAAAGGGAGACGGCGTCATACACCACGTCGTCCACCACATGGACCGCACCGCTGCACACGTCCATGACGATATTGTACCCATTGCTTTTGTACTGGTGAATCACCCTTTGATCTCCTCTCTGTGAAATCGGCAAATGCATTTGCCGTTTATAAAAGTTCAGTGCTCCGGCACTGAACTGCGCGAAAATGGGGGCACGAAGTGACATCTTCCTCTCCCATTTTCTGCGCATCCGCCGGAGGCTTATAGTAAATCCCCTTCATACATGGTCCCCTCACACATGGCGGTATCTGCAATGCCGGTACGGGGATTTACTATATGAACGGAAGAAAAGACACTTCGCATATGCAAAGTGTCCCCCTTACATGCCGTATTACACTGATCGTCAGATAAAATCTGCCGCCCGATCTCGTTATTTGCGGTTTTCGCAGGACTGATTCCCCACGGTGCAGGAAGTCTTGCATGCAGACTGGCAGGAGGTCTGGCACTCACCGCAGCCGCCCTTCTTCATGGACTCTTTCAGTGTACTGGAAGTCAACGTCTTTACTCTCTTCATCATTCTATCCTCCAATCCTGCCGCATGCCCCAGGGCCCTCCCAGGCCCGAAGCCTCCCGGCACATTATTTCCGCCGATAGTATAACACAGAATCTTCCATAAGAAAAGGTCTTTTTCCAAATTATCACTCATATCTTGTCTTAACCAGTACAAATATTCCAAGAAAGAAGGTAATCTCATGGCATCTTCCCTAAAGAGCCGGCCCCTTTCCCTGGTCCGCTCCCTGCTGTTCTCCTACATCCTGACCGGCATCCTGCTGCTCGCCCTCTCCTTCCTCCTCTATAAAATGAAACTTTCCCGGAGCCAGGTTCGCATGGGCGTCTATGCCGTCTACGTGCTCTCCTGCCTCTTTGGCGGTTTCCTAGCCGGAAAACAGATTAAAAACCGCCGGTTCCTCTGGGGCGGTCTGAACGGCATCCTCTATTTCGCCCTCCTGTTCCTCCTGTCCCTGCTCTTAAACCAGGGTTTTCACGCCGGAATCCCCGGAATCCTGCTGAATTTCGCCCTCTGCGCGGGGAGCGGCACCGTCGGGGGGATGTTGAGCTAGCGTCCCACTCCAGCCTCCCGCCAGAGAGCCACCAATTGTTCCAGAGAACAGGCCGCGTTAGCCGGGCTGGTGGACGCAAGCTTCACAGCCCTCCGCCCGGTCTTCTCCCGCAAATATTTTTCGTACAATTTATGGGAAGTTCCGCCGTTGCAGAAAATCTGCCGGATATCTGCCGTCTCTAAAATCGG
>CAJUOF010000156.1 GCA_910587905.1 uncultured Lachnospiraceae bacterium | reverse complement strand
TCGATTTTCATTGTCTTTACCATGGCTTTCTTCTCCTTTTTCTGTTTTACTTTTATTTTCTTATCTTTAGCCCCATTCCGGATGTTGAAAAAATTCAGCCGGAGGGCATTGGATACCACGCAAAAGCTGGACAAGCTCATGGCCGCCGCCCCGAACATGGGATTTAACTTCCATCCGAACACCGGGATCCAAACTCCTGCTGCCAGAGGGATTCCGATCACGTTGTAAAAGAACGCCCAGAACAGGTTTTCATGAATGTTCCTCAACGTGGCCCGGCTTAAACGGATGGCCGCCGGGACGTCGCTCAAGCGGCTTTTCATCAGCACCACATCGGCTGCATCAATCGCGATGTCCGTACCCGCCCCGATGGCGATGCCGATGTCCGCCCTGGTAAGAGCCGGAGCGTCATTGATGCCGTCGCCCACCATAACTACTTTGCCCTGTTCTTTCAGGGAACGGATCACGCTCTCCTTTCCGTCAGGAAGAACGCCTGCGATCACCTGGTCCACGCCGGCCTGTCTGCCGATGGCCTTCGCCGTCCGCTCATTGTCCCCGGTCAGCATGACCACATGGATTCCCATATTCTGAAGCTCTTTCACCGCCTTCGGACTGTCCTCCTTGATCACGTCGGCCACAGCGATGATGCCGAGAAGTTTTCCCGCCCTCATAAAGAGCAGCGGCGTCTTTCCCTCCTCTGCCAACGCCTCGGCCTGCTTTCTCAGCGCTTCCGAAACTTTGGTCCTGCCTCCGATATAGCTCATGCTTCCGCCGAAGAGTTCTTCTCCTTCCAGTATAGCAGAAAGACCGTTGCCGGGTAAAGCCTGAAAATCCGAGACTTCTTTCGCCTGCAGGTTCCGTTCTTTGGCCAGAAGAAGCACTGCCTTCGCAAGGGGATGCTCACTCTTTGCCTCCAGGGAACAGGCCGCCTGTAAAAGCCCCTCCTCCGTGACACCCTCTGCCGGAAGAATGTCCGTAACCCTCGGCTCACCGCTTGTGATGGTGCCGGTCTTATCAAGAGCCACGATCTGGGCCTTTCCCGTCTCTTCCAGAGAGACTGCCGTTTTAAAAAGAATTCCATGCTTCGCTCCCATGCCGTTCCCGACCATGATCGCCACCGGCGTGGCAAGTCCCAGAGCGCAGGGGCAACTGATGACCAGCACAGAAATCCCCCGGGCCAGGGCATAACCAAACGTCTGCCCGGCCAAAAGCCACGCAAGGGTGGTCACCGCCGCAATGGTGATAACCGCAGGGACAAAAATCCCCGACACCTTGTCGGCCACCTTTGCGATGGGCGCCTTCGTGGCCGCAGCATCGCTGACCATACGAATGATCTGGGAAAGAGTGGTATCCTCTCCCACCCTGGAAGCCTCGCATTTGATAAAGCCGGACTGGTTCACCGTAGCCGCCGACACCAAATCTCCCGACGCCTTATCCACGGGAATACTCTCCCCCGTGAGGGCCGATTCGTTGACGGCGCTGGTTCCCTCTATCACAATGCCATCCACCGGGATATTTTCCCCGGGACGGACCACAAACACGTCTCCCTTTCTCACCTGAGCCGCCGGAACCGTCACCTCTGCCCCGTCTCTTATGAGCGTCGCCGTCTTGGGGGCAAGCTTCATCAGGCTTTTTAAGGCGTCGGTGGTCCTCCCCTTGGAGCGTGCCTCCAGCATCTTCCCCACGGTGATGAGAGCCAAAATCATGGCCGCCGACTCAAAATAAAACTCATGCATATAGGCCATGGCTCCTGCCATGTCCCCCTTCATCTGGGCATCCGTCATGGCAAAAAGGGCGTAAGTGCTGTAGACAAAGGAAGCACCGGAGCCGAGCGCCACCAGCGTATCCATGTTGGGATCTCCGTGGAGAAGGCTCTTGAATCCACTGATAAAGAACTTCTGGTTGATCACCATGACAATCACTGTCAAAAGGAGCTGTAAAAGTCCCATGGCCACGTGATTTTCTGCCAGGAATGCCGGGGCCGGCCATCCCCACATCATATGTCCCATGGAAAAATACATGAGCACCACCAAAAATCCCAATGAAGCGGCCAGCCGTCGCTTTAAAACCGGCGTCTCCCGATCCTTTAAAGCATCCTCGCCTGCCTCTATGCTGCTTCTTGAAGCAGTTTCCCCCGCAGATATGCCATGTTCCTCCCCACTTCCCTTGGGCACTGCCCCATAGCCTGCTTCCTCTACAGCCTTTACGACATCCGAAACAGCCGCAGTTCCCTCCACTCCCATGGAATTGGTCAAAAGGTTCACGGAGCAGGAGGAAACGCCCGTCACCTTTGACACAGCCTTTTCGACTCTGGCGCTGCATGCCGCACAGCTCATTCCCGTCACCGTATACTGTTCCATTTCTCATTCCCTCCGTCAGTTCATCTTCCTCTCCATCATATACCCCCCATCGGTATGTGTCAAGCACTTTTTACTTTTCATTTCTCCTGACCTGTGATATACTTTTTAACCATGAGGGGGGAATCAATCATGAATACCAATGGAAAAAATAACAAAAAATCCGTTTTACATCATCTTTTATCCACAATACTTTTGGTCGCCGCAGGCAATTTTCTCTATGCTCTGACCGTCAAACTGTTTTTGCTTCCCGCAGGACTCGCCACCGGCGGCACTACGGGAATCGCCCTGGCCGTCCGGCATCTATCGGGGCTTTCTGTCTCTCTTTTTATCCTGATCTTCAACATCCTGATGCTGCTCCTTGGGTATCTCTGCCTGGGAAAACAATTTGCCCTGACGACCATCCTGAGTACCTTTCTCTATCCGCTGGCGCTGAGTCTTTTCGACTGGCTGCCAGCAGACCTGACGCTCACAAAGGACCTATTGCTCTGTACCGTATTTTCCGGCCTTGGGATCGGACTCTCTCTCAGTATTGTAATCCGTGCGGGAGCCTCCACAGGGGGGATGGACATTCCGCCTCTGATTTTGAACAAATACTTCAAGTTCCCGGTCTCCATGGGGCTCTATCTCTTTGATGTGCTGATTCTCCTTGCCCAGGCGTTCTTCCATGCCCCGGAGGAAATTCTCTATGGAATCCTGCTGGTGCTGATCTATACGGTGGTCGTAGACAAAATGCTGTTCATCGGCGCCTCCAAGATCGAGGTGAAGATCATCAGTGAACAGTCCGACGATATTCGGGAAGAAATTTTACAGCAGCTCGACCGTGGCGTTACCATGCTCTCCGGTGAGGGCGGCTACCTCCATTTCAGCACTCAGATCATTATGACCGTCGTCTCCGGCAGAGAGCTTCCCAAAGTGGAAAAACTGGCCCGCTCCATCGACCCGGAATGCTTCATGGTCATCACCAGAGTCAATGAGGTCAGCGGACGGGGATTCTCTTTAAAGAAGGAATATAAATAACCCGGTTTTATGATTAATATGTGCCATTTACGGAAGAATACCCGTCCTTTTGCCAAAAGAACCGCAGCCAGAGAGGGCGGGTAAATTTTTTCGGTGTCTCAAAGGGGAAATGCCGAACTTTTCCCGGAATCGCTTCACAAAATAACTGGTGTCCGCAAAACCGCAGGCAAAACAGATTTCCGTGACATTCTGTTCCGTCCCTGCAAGAAGATCGGCGGCCTTTGCCAGGCGATAATCATTGAGATAGGCCATGGGACTGACTCCCGCATATTGTTTAAAACACCGAAAAGCCTCGCTTCTGCTCATATTTGCTGCGCCAATCAGGTCTTCCACCGTGATCCGTTCATGAAAATGTTCATGAATGTAGGAGAGGATTTTTTTTACGCCTCCATTATGAGATTTCGTCCGTCCTTTCGGCAGCTCCCTCTCCAGATAAACTGCCGTGTGATACCAAATCTCACTTAAATGGGACAGGCAGCAAAGCTCATATCCGTACTCAGCCTTATCCAGCCCCGCAAGCGCCCGAAGCCCTTCTGCCACGGCCCTTCCCGCCTCAGTCCCGATGTCCCATTTGAATCCGTCCGCCTTTTGCTCAAAATACTTAAAAAAAGCGGAACCGGCATATCCTTTTGTAAATAATTCTGCCTGAAAGGTCACAGCTGCCACTTTGGCATCTTCCGTGTTTTCCCGCTGCTTCGCCATATGCAAAATACCTGAATTGATAAAAATGCATTCCCCCTCCTCCAAGGGAATCTGAACTCCGTCCAGATAAAAATCTACAGCTCCGCATAGGACCAGGTTAAACTCACAATCCCTGTGCCAATGGCAGTTCAGCGTATGGTCCACCAGCCGCCCATAATCGTCCAGAAAAACATCCAGCGGAAATGACATGTTCTCATATCGAATACTTTCTTTCAAATCTTCGTCCACCACCACCTGATAGGTTTCCATATCTTTTGCACTCTCCCTCCATCCGATTCCAATATGGCTCGTTAATGATACGATTCTTATATAATTTCGGATTTTTATTATATAACATAAGAAAAATCCGTATTATAATTACATCTCGAAATCAGGATATTCAATCATGCAAACCGGAATGGAAAGGGAGGCATTTACCATGGATAAAGGAAAAAACATGACTGTCGGAAAACCCGCACAACTCATTCTGACTTTCGCCATTCCGTTAATCATAGGAAATCTGGGACAACAATTTTACATGATCGTCGATTCCATCATCGTTGGGCAGGGCGTCGGCGTAAAGGGCCTCGCTGCCGTGGGAGCCACCGACTGGACTTACTGGCTGTTTCTCTGGACCATCCAGGCTCTGACTCAAGGCTTCTCCATTCCCATCGCCCAGCGGTATGGGATGGGGGATTCGAAAGGAATCAAAAAAGCCCTATCCATGTCCATCATTCTCTGCGGCATCATGGGGCTTGTGCTGACGGCTCTGGGCTTATGCAGCATCTTTCCGCTTTTACATCTTCTAAAAACGCCCGGCGATGTCTATGACGGCGCCGCCTCGTACCTGCAGATCATGTTCGGCGGTCTCCTTGCTGTCATGGCCTACAACATGTCCTCCGCCATCCTCCGGGCTTTCGGAGACGGAAAGACTCCACTGATCGCCATGGGCATCGCTGCCATCACCAATATCGCTCTCGACCTTTTGTTTGTGATGGGATTTGGCTTCGGTATTGCCGGAGCAGCCGCCGCCACGGTGATCGCTCAGGCAGTCGCCTTCGGCTATTGTGTATTCTTTCTTGTAAAACATGGAATTATAAAATTTGAACGGGAAGACTGGCGGCTGGAGAAAGGAACTCTCCAGGCTCTCTCGGAGAGCGGATGCTCCCTGGCCTTCACCCATATTCTGATCGCCGTTGGCGGAATGATTCTCCAGTCGGCGATCAATTTCCAGGGGGCCGTATTCATCGCCGCCTTCACAGCCGCCAATAAGCTTCTTGGATTGCTGGAAAGCTCTGCTATTTCCCTGGGCTATTCTGTCACCACCTACGTGGCCCAAAACTGGGGCGCAAAGCTCTATGATCGATTAAAAAAAGGACTGAAAGCTTCCGTCTTTCTTGCTGTCGGGCTTTCTCTTGTGATTACCGCCATCATGATCTTTGCGGGAAAACCGATCTTGAGCCTTTTTATCAACCCTGGGGACGAAAAAGCAGCAGCGGTCCTCGATATCTCCTACCGCTGCCTATTTCTCATGAGCTGTTTTTTAAGCTTTTTATATTTACTTCACATCCTGCGCAACGCCCTGCAGGGAATCGGCTGCGGTCTCGCCACCATTCTCTCCGGTGCGGCAGAATTCGCCGTGCGGGTTTCCTCCGCCCTCTACTTCTCCAGACAGTTCGGCGAAACGGCCCTCCTATTCACGGAGCCCTCCGCCTGGATCGCCGCAGTAGTTGTCCTCACTGCCATGGCGATCCTGAAATTCGGGCGGCGTCTCCAAAGCCGCCCGGCAGATACCTTCCGCGGCTGCGACACAGACGCCCGCCCGGCGCCCTGAAAACCAATAACGCCCGGGGCTCTGAGAACGGTCAAGGCCGCCCTCCAGGTCCCGGGCGGCCACGCGGCCTACGCCCTCTGCCACAGCAGCATGCTGTTCTCAAACTCTGCTCTCACCTTTCCGCCGTCCTTCAGCCAGGAAAGGTAGGAGCGCACCGTGCTCCCCACCAGGACATACTGCTCAAAGTTCATGGCAAGCCCGTATCCCTTGAACACCTCCTGCAGAATCTTTTCAAAAGGAACCGGCTCCCCGCAGATGGATAAAAGTCTCTCCGCAATGTTCCATACCTGCTCCCTGTTGCGGCAAACCAGCTCCCTCACGTCGGCAGAGACTTCCGCATGGGCCGGAACGAACACGGCGGCCTCCATCTTTTCCACCCGATCCAGCGTTTCCAGATAGGCCCCCACGTCATAAATAAAGGGGACGGCGTACTTTTCCAGCGTCTCCCCGCTGCTCACGCAGTCCGCAAGAAACACGACGCCGTCCGGCGTCCGAAAGCCCACCATATCAAAAAAGTGGCCCGGCAGGGGGATCACTTCGATCTCCTTCGGAAAACTTTCGTCGGAAAAATCGGTCACTTCGCTCCCCTGCGCCATCAGAAACTTGTGCCGCAGGTCCCGGCAGGGATATCCCCCGTAGAGGAAGGACGGCTCCAGCACCGGATACCTCGTAAAAGCGGCCTCCACGCCGCCGGAGTAAACCCTGCACCCGGTCTGCCCCTGCAGATATTTATTTCCGCCGATGTGGTCCGCATTGGAGTGGGTGTTCAGTATGGCCGCCAGCTTCCAGCCGTTCCTGTCCAGAATCTGCCGGACCTTCCTCCCCGCATCCTTGTCATTCCCGCTGTCAATCAGATAGACCTGATTCCCCTCCGCAAGATAAACGCCGATCTTCGCCGGACAGTTTATGTAGTAACATTTCTCGCTCACCTGCACCAATTCATACATATCTACATGTTCCTTTCTGTCTGCCTTGCTGAAAAAATTGACCACGATGTCATATCACATCATCCTATTTTATCAATCTTCTTACCGCCAAAGGATATCCCTGTATACTGGTTTTTCCAGATGGCATCATTTTGATTTGTTCATATTTTCCCTGAAACTGCATCCGAGTCAGCGCTGTTTCCGCCCTCATCTTGTCTGTCTCCGCTTTTATTCTTTCTGCCTCCGCCCTCTCCTTTTTGGCCTGCGCATCTGTCAGTCTCGCCGATGCCTCAATCTCTTTTGCCTCGGCGTCGATCTTTTTTCTATAATGATAGTCATTAAACAACGTATCTACTGTCGAGATCAATGCGGATATTCCGGTGGCAGTATTCCCGTCTGTAGTTGTTGTCTTCCCCGAAACAAATTTGATTAAAATACCAACCGCTATCATGGAGATTAGTATGTTCGGCAGAATCATTTCAATAAATCCGGGAGAGCCAACAGCCGTCTTGATTACAACCTGATCCTCAACACTTTCCATCCCATTTTTCCAAAAGCTCCGCCATGCCGGCCGGGCTCATCCATCCGGCCAGGGCCCTCGGCACATTGTCCGACCGCCGAAGATCCAGAAACCAGATGCCGCTCTTGGTCTCATACTGTTCCAAATACGGTCTGCCGTTGGTGGCGAAGGTAAAGGGAACCTGATACCTGCCCCACGTCCCGATCCGGTACACGGAATCGGCACTCTTTATATTCCGGGAATAATCCTTGCACTGGTAGTCGATCACGGAGGGAATATCCTTGTGGGCCGCCTTCGCCTCAATGATGGCGACCATCTGATTTCCTATAAACAGGGCATAGTCCGCATGACCCCCGTCGCAGACGGTAGAATCCGTGGGCCACTCGGCAATGGCAATGTTGCGCCCCCTGACCGGACGTGTCCCCCTGGAATAACGCAGCTTTTCCGTATCCGCCTCCCAGCCGACCTTGCGGAGCTGTTCGTCGATCAGATAGCGGGTTTCCGCTTCCGACTTCGGCCTCCGGCCGGCGGCCCGAAGGGCACGCCTCCTTCTCTCCTCCCTTGCGACAGGCAGGGCTTCTTTGGCCGCCCTGGAAGCCGCCATAATCAGTTTTTCCTCCTCGACATGCTCCTCCCGCTCACGGCCTGATATCAGTTCCACGCCCTCTTCGGGCATAACAAAAGGCCGATTCTGATAGTTCCAGTCACCGTAGGTCTGCATAAACCATTCCGACAGACCGTGGGCCATCTGAATCAGCGCTTTTCCGTCATCCACCGAGGTATAATTTTCATGGACGGCTCTGTTTCTGGTCCTGCGAAGGGCATGGAGAACGTCCGCCAAATCAGAGGAAATCATGCCCTCACAAAACAGCGTGTCAATCCGTCTCACCGGCGTATTTTCCCGTGGCAGGGAAATTTTGTCATAGTCAAAGATCAAATTAACGATGGTTTCCCCAATCATTCCCAGCTTCATCAGGCAGGAATTGGCATCGCTGTACAGGTATCTCTCTGCCTGTTCGCCGAAATTTGCCAGAACCGGAAACCTTTCCTCCAAAAATTCGAAATTTGAGTTCATCTTTGCCCTTTCTCTTTGGTGGGTTCTAAATTCTTATGACATCATTGTATCACCGCTCCATGGGCATTACAACTAAATTTCCTTAAACTTTATCCGTACTTTTGCCAATCCTCGTCTTATCAGGAAGTCGAAATAGATTGATACGGAAGCTCCCGGCAATTTCCATCAGCTCCGGCTCTTCCAGTCCAAGCTCTTTACACCGCTTGATCATCCTCGGAATCCTCCTTCCCCAATATTCCTCCCCTACCTCTTCCCCTCCTCCAGCATCGTCTCCAGAAAAATCCCATACCCTTTCGTGGAATTCTGGACAAACACGTGGGTCACGGCGCCCACCAGTTTGCCGTTCTGGATGATGGGGGAGCCGCTCACGAGTGTGTCAAGGAAAGGACAACATATTTTGACAAATCATTTCAATTTGTAACAGGTTCCTCTCAACTTTCCCTCTTTTTTCAGTATTCCGGCCTCTACCATTTCCTTCAGAATCTTCAAGGCACGGGAGTCCTTCACATTCAATAGATTCTGAACTTCCTTGTTTGTTATTACTCCCTTTTCTTCTATATACGGAATAATCTTTTTCTGATTATCCGTCAATTTATCCGTACTTATCCGTATTTTTTCCGTACTCCCCGGCTGCTTATCCGTACTTATCCGTACTTTTTCCGTACTCTCCCTCTCCTTATCCGTACTTTTTCCAATTCTCGTCTTATCAGAAAACCGAAATAAATTGATGCGAAAACTTCCCGCAATTTCCAGCAGCTCCGGCTCTTCCAATCCGAGTTCTTTGCACCGTCTGATAATCCTCGGAATTCCACTTCCCCAATGCTCCATAATGTTCATGTAAGTAAACGCATACACCAGCGCCCGGTTCCTCGGTATGGAAATGCCTTCCCGGAGATCTTTTAGCCGCAGGCTCCCGAACAGCATTCCCGGAGATGTCACCTCCACCCGGTCATCATACACTGCCACCTGAATACTTGATGGATGCAGATAACTGCGATGAGCCACGGCATTGCAGATCATCTCCCTGATGCAGTCTGTCGGAAGTTCGTATACATCTGTTCGGTATAGCCCATTGATCTCTGAACTCATATTAATATTGCGCAAAACATATTCGTAAGCAGCATCTAACTGCGTCACAACATCTCCGTCATATTCTCTTCGGTCAATAAATACATCCCTGTCAGTTCCTTTGAATACAGCACATTGAATGGTTGCCTGAGGAAACAAATTACGTGACATGAGAAGAAACGCATTGGTAGGATAATATGCATCTCCCCGTTTCACCAAAAAGCCCCAACTAAGTAAATTCTGTCTCGTCAAACGGTGTGTCCTCTCTGCCGCTTCCCCAGATTTGCAGTGTTCTACTGCATACTGATACATTCTGTTACACAAAAGCGTGATCTCATCTTCTGTCACACTCTCCTCCGGAGCGGCATAGGTTTGGTCGAAGCAGCGGTTAGCCCCTTCAAATTCAAGCTCCTTCAAAACAAAAGGATCCGCCGGTCTTGTTGTCCCTGACACCCGGACATAGGTCCCGTTTTCCTTTCCCTTTGAAGTAAGATAATATGGGCGCTGGCCTCCCGGCATTATGTTCACAATAATCACCACTTTTTCCTCAATGGAAGCCAATGTCACAATGGGAGTGATCATCGGTGTGCAGCTATCGCAGATTGCCGAAGTAATTCCGTCCATGAGAGAAAACGCATTCTCCTGATTGATTCCAACTACTTTAAACGTACCATTTTCCACACCGAATACAATTCTGCCGCCGCTGCCATTTGCAAATGCGACTACTGTTTTCATATAAGTTTCGCTTCTTTCCGGCACCATTCGCTTGAATTCGAGATATTCTGATTCTCCGGACATGATTTCTTCTATGGTCATAAGGCCCCCTTCCTACATGGAGTCTTCCGCTTTGATATACACAATAATATCATATCGTTCATGTCCGCACAACTAAGAATTCCTCTTCAAAATGTCACTTCTTCCCCTCCTCCAGCATCGTCTCCAGAAAAATCCCGTATCCCTTCGTGGAATCCTGGACAAACACGTGGGTCACGGCGCCCACCAGCCTGCCGTTCTGGATGATGGGCGAACCGCTCATCCCCTGCACGATGCCGCCGGTCAGGGCGAGGAGCTCCGGATCCGTCACCTGCACCACCAGTCCCTTGTTGCTGTCGGTGGTAATGTCCGCTTTGATGATTTCAATATCATAGTCTTTTAAGGTCCCGTCGGCAGAGCAGCGGATCACGGCGGGACCAAGCTCCACGTCCTGCTTGTAGCCCACGGGGAGGGCCGCCGCCTCGGAGAGCAGGCTCTGATCCTCCAGACGGCCGAAAATGCCGGAATCCGTGTTTTTTTCTACATTTCCAAGGATTCCGCCGCCATATACAATGGTTCCCAGCAGGGAACCGGGGGAACCGTCCTCCCCCTTTAGCACGTCCTGAATCTCGGCTCGCTCCAAAGTTCCGCCGGAAGCCTCCAGCCGTTTTCCCGTGTCGCTGTCGCTCATGGCATGTCCCAGCGCCCCGAAACCTCCGTTTCCTTCCGCGTAGGTAAGCGTACCGATTCCCTGGGCGTCGTCTTTGACCCAGATTCCGGCCTTCACGGTCCCGTCCTCGGTAAGCACCGTGTCCACCTTCGCCTCCATGACTTCCTCATTCCGCCGGATGGTAAATACACAGGGATTCTCCCCGTTTTCCGAGATGGCCGAGATCAAAGCTTCTTTGTTTTCCACCGGTTGGCCGGCCGCTTCCAAAATGTAATCTCCCGACTGAATGATTCCATAAGCTGGTTCCACCACATTGCCGGAGACATCCGTCAGCTCGCTGGTGCCGACCACCATGATTCCATCCATTTCCAAATAAATACCGATGGGCTCGCCGCCGGGAAAGACGGAATGCTCCTCCACCACCTCCACTTGGACGCTCCGAAGCGGCAGCCAGCCGAACAGCTTGATGTCCACATCATAATTACCAGTCTTTATGCCCTGGACCGTAAAAGAATTCCCCGTGTCAATGCGGACTGCTCCCTCCGGAATGTTGGATTCACCGCCCAGAAGCACCTCCTCGCTCTCCGTCTCCAACGTGCTCCCCCAGGGCAGCGCAAAGTGAAAAGTTCCCTCTTCTCCCACCACAACATGGATTTTTCCCGGAACCTGATTTCTGATGTAATAATAAGAGAAGATACAGGTAAAAATAATCATAAGCCAGATCAGACGTATCAATAGCCTCCTGTATTTCTGTTTCCGTGTCATGGCGTGCCTCCTGTCTCAAATTTTCTATCGCATTTTTCTATCACACTCCTTTAGTATGGGTCAAAAAAACAAAGCCCATGCAGAAAGAGCCTCATTCCTTCTCGGTAATTTTTCCCTTGAAGAAATCAGGCTCCCTCTTTTCTATATATGATTAATCTTTCCGGTTTTTCGCCAGCTCCTTCATTTCTCTGGCATTTTTTTTCACGGCCTGCGTGATGGCGGCGCCGCCAAGCAGTCTCGCCAATTCTTCAATTTCCTCGTCGGCCGTCAGCTTTGTCACCTCTGTGACAGTCCTTCCGTTCTTCACTGCTTTTTCGATTTTATAATGGCAGTCGGCCATGGCTGCGATCTGGGGAAGATGGGTAATACAGATGACCTGGTGGCTTTTCCCAATATCATTTAATTTTTCAGACACCCTCTGCGCCGTCCTTCCGCTGATCCCCGTATCGATCTCATCAAAAATCAGCGTTTCGATGTCGTCACTGTCTGCAAGCACCGCCTTGATCGCCAGCATGATCCTGGAAAGCTCGCCGCCGGAAGCCACCTGAGAAAGAGGTTTTAGGGGCTCCCCGGGATTGGTCGAGAGCAGAAATTCGATTTCATCTGTTCCGTTCGCACTGATGTGGGAAAGCTCCGTAAACTCTATGGAAAACTGCACCTCCAGAAAATTGAGATCCACAAGCGCCTCCCGGATGGATACCGTAAGCTTCTCCGCCTCCTCGTTTCGGATCTGGGAAAGCTCCCCGGCCAGACGATACGCTTCCTCCCTGGCCCTCTCGTAGCTCTCTTTGGCTTTCTGCTTCCGCTCATCAAATTCCTGTAGAGCCATCAGCTTCTCTCTCCTGCCGTCCAGCGCCTGTACCATCTCCTCATAGGTGCTGCCATATTTGGCCTGCAAACCGTGGAGAAGATCCAATCGGCTCTCCAGTGCCAGAAGTTCCCGATCATCAAACTCCAGATCTGAGGCGTAATCAGAAAGTCCCCGGCCGAGGTCACCCACCAGTCCCTCCGCCTCTTCTGCCTGGGCTAACAGCTCCGAAAGCCCCTCGTCATAGTGGGCCGCCTCTGAGAGCTCCCGCACTGCCCGGCTTAAGAAATCTCCGGCTCCCGTTTCGCCGCCCGCATACTCTATAGCCTTGGCAAGGCTCTCCATAATCCTTGCGCCATTGACCATCTGCCTATGGCGAAGCTCCAGCTCCTCGATCTCTCCATCCACAAGCTCTGCCTGCTCCAGCTCCCGGATTTCATAGGAGAGAAAATCCATTTCCCGAAGCCGCTCTTCCTCCCCCATTTCAAAGGAAGCAAGCTCCTTTTGTGCCGATGAAAAAACACGATAACTTTCTGCAAGCTTCCCCTTTATGTGCTGCTCTCGAACCTTTGCGTAGGCATCCAAAATCTCCAGATGCTTCGTCTTATGGAGAAGAGACTGATGTTCGTGCTGTCCGTGAATGTCGATGAGCAGAGCCGTCACTGCCCGAAGCTTGGACACCGTCACCGTCTCGTCGTTGATCCGGCAGATGCTTTTCCCGCGGCTCATCCGTCTCGCGATCAATACAGAACCGTCCTCCTCCACGGTCACGCCGAGCTCCTTTAAAGCGTCCTCCTTCTCCTGTCCCGATACGCTGAATAGGAGCTCCACGCCGGCCGGCTCCCCGTTCTCTCTGAGAAGTCCTCTGGCAGTCTTCGCCCCAAGAGCCATGTTCACCGCATCGATCAGGATCGATTTACCGGCTCCCGTCTCACCGGTCAGGATATTAAGCCCCTCCCCCAGATTCACGTCCGCTTCATCAATCAGCGCAAGATTCTTCACATGCAGATTTAACAGCATGAAACTCCTCCTTTTCCTATGGCGCCATGATCCGGCGCAGCTTTTCCATAACGATGATCGTGTCGTCCACGCTTCGGACTGCGCACATAATCGCATCGTCCCCGGCGATACACCCCACAATCTCATGAAAATGCAGGGCGTCAAGGGCCGCTGCCACCGCCATAGCCATGCCTGGAACCGTCTTCACCACCAGAATATTCTGTGCCATATCCATGGAGACAAAGCCATCCCGCAAAATACGGATATACTTATCGCTCAGATTCCCGTCTGCTTTGTGGAGCACCACATACTTCTGCCCGCCCCCCTCCATAGGTACTTTTGTCAGCTTCAACTCCCGAATATCCCTGGAAACGGTGGCCTGAGTCACTTTGAAGCCCGCCCCTCTAAGCCTGTCCGCCAATTCCTCCTGGGTTTCAATCTCATATTTCCCAATCAATTCCACGATCTTGCTGTGGCGTTCCAGTTTCATGTGCCTTTGTCCCCCTGTCTCTATTCCGCCGACATTTTGTGGCGAAGCGTCTCCAAAAATCCAATGCGAGAAAGCTTTAAGATCTTCGTGGTCCGCTCCGCCTTCTCGATCTCGATAAAATCTCCTGGTAAAAGCGGAAACTGGCTGTCACTGTCGAATCCCACCAATGCCTCCGTCTCCGGCCTTCCGGGAAGAGACGCCAGCTCTAACTTAATTCTGCTCTTGTCTGAAAATACAATGCTCCTGTCAAGCATTCCGTGGGGCGCCACCGGAGTCAGCATCAGAAGGGAAGCCGTCGGCTCCACAATGGGTCCCCCCGCCGACAGGTTATAGGCGGTGGAGCCGGTTGGAGTCGCCACAATCAGTCCGTCCGCCGCATAGGCACTCAAAAACTCTCCGTCCACGTAGACATTGAAGCGGACAATGCGAAAGCCGGAGCTTCTCCCCACCACAATATCGTTGAGGGCGATATCCGAACTGACCGGCCGTCCCTGGCGAAAGAGCGTTCCCTTCAGCATCATCCGCTCCTCGATGACCTCCGGACCGTTCTCCAGCAGGCCGGAAAGACCGGAAAGTGCCATGTGCACGTCCAGTTCTGCCAGATAGCCAAGGGTTCCCAGGTTGACTCCCAAAAGCGGCACATCCTTTTCCCGCAATTCCCTGGCCGCCTGGAGCAAGGTTCCGTCGCCGCCGAGCACCAGCACACAGTCGCAGTTCTCCGGAAGCGGACCCTCGTCACCGAGGACACATTCCCGCCCATTCTCGATCAAAAAATCCCGGATCTTCTTTGTCACCGAAAGCTCCGGATCTTTATCTTTATTGGTTATCATATAAAATCGGTTCATCTCAGTTCCTCGTGGGCCTTCGCCACCACTGTCTTCGGAGAGAGTTCCGCAAGATCCTCTCCCCCCTTTTCCAGGTGAAGCAGGTATTCGATGTTTCCCTCCGGTCCTTTGATGGGAGAAAATTCCAGATGCTTCCTGCCAAAGCCCAATGCTCCCGCATAACTCATCACCGTTTCGATCACTTCCAGGTGGGTCTCCGGCTCCCGCACCACGCCTTTCTTCCCCACCTTTTCCCGCCCCGCCTCAAACTGGGGCTTGATGAGGCAGACCACCTCGCCTTTTGGCAGAAGAAGCTCCCGCACCGGGCCCAGCACCTTGGTCAGAGAGATAAAAGACACGTCGATGGAGGCAAAGGAGACATCCTCGCCGATATCCTCCGGCACCACATAACGGATGTTGGTTTTCTCCATGCAGACTACCCGCGGATCCTGCCTGAGCTTCCAGGCAAGCTGCCCCCTGCCCACATCCACCGAATATACCTTCACCGCACCGTTTTGCAGCATACAATCGGTAAAGCCCCCCGTGGATGCTCCCACATCCATACAGACTTTCCCTGAAAGGGACAGCCCAAAATGACTCATGGCCTTTTCCAGCTTAAGACCTCCCCGGCTTACATATTTTAAGGTTTGTCCACGCACCTCAATGGAGACATCTGTGGGAAACGAGGCCCCTGCCTTGTCCTCCCGCTCTCCGTTCACAAAAACAAGTCCCTCCATAATCATTGCCTTGGCTTTCTCCCTGGACTCCGCAAATCCCCCTGACACCAAAAGCACATCCAGCCGTTCTTTCATTCCCCGTCTTCCTTCCTGCAGTTTTCTCTCCAGGCTTTGAGGACTCTCTCCAAGACGGAAGCCGCCGAAAGTCCCAGCTTCTCTCTCAAAAGTGTTACCGGTCCCTGCTCCACAAAGGTATCAGGGATGGCTGCCCTCAACACCCTCGCAGGCAGCTTCTGTTCCCCAAGCCAACTGGAAAACCGTTCTCCAAAGCCTCCTGTCGCCACATTTTCCTCCATGGTGACAAACAGACTGTGCTCCTTCAAAAGCTCCAGGAAAAGTGCCGTATCCATGGGCTTTACGAACCGCACGTTGATCAGGGTCGCCGAAATCCCGGCCTCCTTTAACCCTTCATAAACAGATAGAGCCGTCTCCACCATGGACCCCACGGCCAGCAGAGCGATCCCTTTTTCCCGAAAAATGACTTCGCTCTTCCCCATCTCAATGGGCGCCTTATATTCCTTGAGTCCCGCCCAAGCCGTTCCCCTGGGATAGCGGATGGCGAAGGGGACATCACCGGACAGCCCAAATTTTAGCCCATCCCGAAGCTCATATCGATTTTTGGGCGCAAAAATCGTCATCCCCGGGATGCTTCCCAGGTACGACAGATCAAACATGCCGTGGTGAGTCTCCCCGTCGCTCCCCACAAGGCCTGCCCGGTCAAGTGCAAAAACCACCGGAAGCTTCTGCAGACAGACATCGTGGAGGATCTGATCATAGGCCCTCTGCAGAAAGGTGGAATAGACAGCCACCACCGGTCTCAAACCTCCCGCCGCCATGCCGGCTGCAAAAGTGACCGCATGCTCCTCGGCGATCCCCACATCGTAAAAACGATCCGGATAGCGGGAGCTAAACCGTTTTAAGCCTGTCCCCTCCGGCATGGCTGCCGTCACTGCCACAATTGTTTCATCGTTCTCCGCCAGTCTGCAGATGGTTCTGGAAAATGCCTCCGTGTAGCTGGGTGAAACACTTTCTGTGTGACTTTTTCCCGTCTCTATGTCAAAAGGAGAAACGCCATGGTATCTGGCCGGATATCGCTCCGCCTGCTCATAACCTTTTCCTTTTTTCGTTTTCACGTGGATGAGCACCGGGCGGTCGATCTTCTTGGCCTCCTCGAAAATACGAACCATCTGGGGAATGTTGTAGCCGTCAATGGGACCCACATAAGTAATGTCCAAATTTTCAAACAGCATCCCAGGCACCATCACCATCTGTTTTAAGGCCATCTTCGCCTGGCTGATATTCTCCACCAGAGATTCTCCGACCCCCGGCACCTTAGAGAGTCCCCGCCGCACATCCCGTTTCAGATTATTGTAGCCACTCCCCAGTCGGATCCCGGAAAGATATCTGGAAAATCCTCCCGTGCTCTCAGAGATCGACATATTGTTGTCGTTGAGCACAATAATAAAATTGCTCTTCAGCCGCGAGGCATTGTTGAGGGCTTCATAGGCCATCCCGCCGGAAAGGGCTCCGTCACCGATGACAGAGACCACCGTGTAGGATTCTCCCAATCGGTCTCTGGCCTCCACCAAGCCGAGACCAGCCGAAATGGACGTGGAGCTGTGTCCCGTGTCAAAACAATCACAGCTTGATTCCTTGCGTTTGGGAAATCCACTTAAACCTCCATATTCCCGGAGCGTGTCAAACCCCTCCTGCCTTCCCGTCAGAAGTTTATGGGTATAGGCCTGATGTCCCACATCCCATACGATCTTATCCTCCGGCAGATCCAGAGCCAGGTGAAGCGCCATGGTGAGCTCCACCACTCCCAGATTCGAGGCCAAATGTCCTCCATGCTCGCTCACTTTTTTCAATAAAAACTGCCGAATCTCTGCGGCCAGCTCCTGATACTTTCCGGGGTCCAGAGCTTTCAGATCCTCCGGAGAGCTGATTTTCTCTAACATGAGACCTACCCCTCTTATTTTTCTCTGGTAATCAGTGCAAGAACCAGCTCATTCAGGAATTCATTCCGAACGGACAGGCTCTCCAGTGCCGTCTTTGCCCTTTTGGAATAAAAATCCACCTGTTCTCTGGCCGTTTCAAGTCCTTTCAGAGTCACATAAGTCGTCTTTTCGTTTTTTTCATCGCTTCCCACCGGCTTTCCAAGTACCTCCCTGGTGCTGGTCACATCCAGAATGTCATCCTGGATCTGGAATGCCAGCCC
>CAJUOF010000155.1 GCA_910587905.1 uncultured Lachnospiraceae bacterium | reverse complement strand
TTAAGACATTGAACACCTTAATTTTACCACAACTGGATGCTCTTTTTTATTCATTTAATAGATGAAAAGTAATAAACAGCTTAAATACAGTAACTATGTGGTTTTCAACCACTTTCACGGCATAGTCGTGAATAATTCAGGCTAAATTATTTGTTTTGCTTGTTTCTATTGGCATTTTTATGATTCCTGCCGGAATTGTTTTCCTTTTTCCAGCCAATGTCATTGTAAAATATAGTATTACAATCATTTCATTTTGCGGTATGCAGATAGTTATCAGTATTTTTTCTATTTTTGCTGTTTCTTTTATACAGCAGAGAACGCCGAATCATCTGATAGGAAAAGTTATGGCTTATACATCTACGATTACATTATGTGTTCAACCAATAGGACAAATTGTGTATGGTTTTCTGTTTGATAGGTTCAGCAGTACGGTTTATCTTATTTTAATTCCAACAGGGATTATAGTTTGCAGTATTGGGCTGTCTGCAATAGGTTTTTTTAGGGAATTAGAAAAGGTTGAAATTGCGTGAAGATCGGATACTTAAAACTTTCTCATTGTATGACCCAAGGTGTAAGCACGAAACACATAAAGAGGTTCAAAAAACGAATATGTCCATTGGGGAATTTAAAATTTCGATGTGGAGCTTGGTATGCGTAAATTTCAAAATCGTTTTCAGTATTTTTTTGACAAAAACTGTTGAAAAAATACTCCAAATCAAAACGGAAGCAAATGGGACAGGTATCGGCTAAAATATGTGTAAATCGACAGGGGAGAGGAAAGGAAACTAAAATCATGGGAAGAGTACTGGTATCTGCCTCACATTTCGATACATTATGTAAAGAAGCGTGGAAACTTCTGGAGGAGAATGGACACGAGGTGATTTTTGACGCCTCCAGGTCCTTTCCGGCTTACAGCACGGAGGAACTGATTCGGATTCTTCCGGACGTGGACGCGGCGATCATCGGGATGGACGTCTATGACAGAAGGGTGTTCGCCCATGCGCCGAGGTTAAAGTGCGTCTGCAAGTTCGGCGTCGGGGTGGACAATATTAATTTGAAGGACGCTTCCGAGTATGGGGTGAAGGCGTGCAATTGTCCCGGACAGAATTCCAATGCGGTGGCGGAGCTGACGGTGGGCTTCATCATCGGGATTCTCCGGGGAATCCTGCCGCTCCATAAGGCCATGGAGAAGAGCGGGTGGCCCCGCCATATCGGGGAGGAGCTGGCCGGGAAGACCGTGGGCCTTTTGGGTTTCGGGGCGATCGCCCGCATGGTGGCGAAAAAGCTGTCCGTCTTTGACGTGACGGTGAAGGCCTATGACCTGTATCCCAACGAGGCGGCGGCGAAGGAGCTTGGCGTCGCCATGGTGAGCCAGGACGAGATCATTGAGACCTGCGACGTCGTGAGTCTTCATGCGCCGGCCACGGAGGAAAATTATCATCTCTTCGGGGAGGAGACCTTTAAGCGGATGCGGGACGGCGCATTCCTGGTCAATGCGGCCAGGGGAGCCTTGGTGGACCTTCCGGCCCTGGCGGCGGCCCTTGAGTCGGGGAAGCTTGCGGGGGCGGCGCTGGACGCCTTCGAGGAGGAACCGCTCCCGGCTGATTCGCCGATCCTTGCATGTGAGAACGTGATCCTGACTCCCCACACGGGGGCGGAGAGCCGCCAGGCCTATCAAAGGGTGAGCATGACGGCGGCGCAGAACGTGATCGACGCACTGGCGGGGCGGGAGCCGAAATTCTGGGTGAACAGGTAGATGCAGGAGTGACGGAAGCAAAGCGGTTCTTTTCACACCAGAACACGCTTCCGCTCATGAAAGCTCGTAGCGGTACGTAAGAGCCTTCCGTCGCTTAGGCTCGGAATGCTCTAAGTACCGACGGCTTTCATACGGTTCTGGCTTAGAAAAAACCGCTTTGCTTCCTGTCTTTTGTGAAAAATCAAAAGGAGAGATAGTCATGAAAGCGCAATGTGGGTTGAAGAAAGTGATAGATCGGATGCGGGAGAAGGGGATGGACGTGGCGGTCCTCGTGAACAGCTCGAACGTTCGGTACGTAAGCGGGTTTGACATGCCTGCGGCTGCGGGATGGATGGGGGACGTGTCGGAGGGCCTGCCCATGGCGGCGGCGGTGGTGAGCGCTTCCCTGGGCGAGGTGTTTCTGGCGGCTTCGGATTTGTACCGGAACATGGTGTTCCGGGCGGGGATCATGGACGGGGAGTTTTACCGTTCGTTCACCCATCTGGAGGTGAATGACCCGGAGGAGAATTTTGCCGAAGTGTTCCGGAGGACCCTCGGGAAGGCGGCGGACGGGAAGGAAAGGCCGGTGGTCGGGATTGAGCCTAATGACACGACGCTCGTGGTGGCGGAGCTGATTAGGAAGGCGTTCCCGGAGTGTTCGCTTGAGAATGCGTCCCAGATTTTGAGGGACAGCCGCTACATTAAGACACTGGAGGACATCCGGGGGCTTAAGGAGGCGGCGAGGGCGGCGGACGCATCCCAGGTAAGGCTGTATGAGATTTCCAGGTCGGAGGGGGCTTACACGGAGCTCGACATCTGGTACGAGGTGCAGAAGGCCGCTTCCCAGGCCGTGGGGGCTCCGGTTCCCTTCGTGGGCGAGCTGGTGACGGGGCCCAGGACGGGACTCAGTGACTATCCGCTGGGGCCCACCACGAGAAGGGTGGAGAAGGGCGACATCGCCATCATGGACATCAGTCCCAGGGTCGACGGGTACTGGGGGGACTGCTCCAACTCGGTGGTCTTTTGGGCGGAGCCGGACGAGGAGCAGAGACGGTATTTCGGGGCGGTCCGGGACGCCTATGAGGCGGGGCTGGCGGCCATCCGGCCCGGCGTGAGGTTCAACGAGGTCAACCGGGCCATGGAGGAGCAGTATGAGAAGCATGGGCTTGCCTTCTGCAGCTACCAGGGCCATCAGATCGGCTGTAATGTCAATGAAAAGCCCAGGTTCACCTATGTGGACGATTCTGTCCTGGAGGAGAACATGGTGGTCTGCATTGAGCCGCAGATGTATACCGGGAAGGCGGGGAAGACTGGGGTGCGGCTGGAGCGGATGCTCCACGTGACCGGTAACGGGGCCGTGGAACTGAATCATTTCCCCTGGGGGCTGTGAGGGGGCTTATGGACGATGACGGAATCGTTTGTCGTTCCCCCGTATGGATATGGGTATTTGCCGAATGGCTTACCAAATAGAGTGCTGATTCCGTTACTAGAAGGCATCGCTCGGATGTAACGGGAAAAGGCGACAAGTAGAACCAATCAAAAAAGGAGGAAGAACATGAGAAAGAAAGCAGTGAGTATCTTGCTGACGCTGGCGATGGCATTCTCCCTTGCGGCGTGTGGCGGAGATGCGGGGGAGACCACGGAGGCACCGAAGGAGACGGAGAAGGCTACGGAGACGGCGACGGAGGCACCGGCGGAAACGGAGGCTACGACGGAGACCGCCGGGGAAACCGGGGCGGAGGAGTCCAAGGCAGAAGAGAAGGGGACGGACGGCCAGACGGAGACGGACAAAATCAACCCTACCGGGACCAAGTACAAGATCGCCCTGAGCAATTCCTTTATGGGGAATGACTGGAGACAGCAGATGGAGCGGGTGGTGGAGTACGTGGCGACCCAGGAGCCCTATGCCAGCAGATGTGAGCTGACCATCGTGAACTGCGAGAATGATGCGGAGTCTCAGTCTGCTTCCATCGATGCCCTGGTTCAGCAGGGTTACGATGCGATTCTGGTGGACCCGGCTTCTGAGACGGGCGTCAACCAGGCCATCCAGCGTGCCTGTGACGCCGGAATCACCGTGGTGGTCTTTGACCAGCCTGCGTCTGTCTCCACGGACGGCTGCTGGCACATCCGTTTTGACGGCGCAAGGAACTACAGCATTCTGGCGAAATGGATGGCGGAGGCCATCGGCGGCGAGGGCAACGTGGTTCTGGACCAGGGTCTCCAGGGTGCGGCCGAGGCGGAGCTTGAGTACAACGCTTCCAAGGAAATGTTTGAGTCTTATCCCGGAATCAATATCGTGTCCGACTATCAGAGCAACTACGGCCTGTCCGAGGGCGAGCAGGCGCTGGCCAGCGTGATCGCCGCCAATCCGGACGTGGACGCCGTGACGACCCAGGGCTACTGTGGTTCCGTCATCAATGCCTTTAAGAAGGCGGGACTTGACATTCCCGTGAGCTGCGGCGGCGGATACAACGGCAACATGAAGGCGCTTCTGGCGAACGATGCGGAGGGCATCATCGACGTCTACTACGTGGGTCTCAGCGCAGACGCCCTGAACTATGCGATCCGTATTCTGGACGGGGAGGAAATTCCCGAGGAGACCGTGCTGGACGTGGCCTTCGTGGCGACCAACGTGGACTATGACATGGGCGAGTACTCCGACGTGAAGATCGAGCTTGCCGAGGAGGGCGTGAACTTCTTCGAGGACCAGCCGGACGAGCTGATCTATCCGGCGGTGGGCAGCAACTTCGGCATCGACATTCCGCTGGAGGTCATTACCGGGGAATGAGTTTGAACTGTTGACTGGCGGGGGCTGTACACGCATACAGCCTCCGTTTTGCGGAAATTCCGGCAAGGTGCTCTATTTTGCCGGGGTGTGAGAGGTAACGGTATGCCTGATTTTGTAATGAAGAATATCTGTAAATCCTTTCCGGGCGTGAAGGCCCTTGACAACGCCAATTTCAATGCGAACAGGGGGGACATCGTCGCCCTTCTCGGCGAGAACGGCGCAGGAAAGAGCACGCTGATCAAGGTGCTGTGCGGGGAGCACAAGCCGGACTCGGGGGAGATTTTTTTCGAGGGGAGGAAGCTGTCCATCCACAGTACCAGGGACGCCATTGAGCAGAAGATCTGTGCGGTGTACCAGGAGCTTTCCCTGGTCCCGGAGCTGACCATTGCGGAAAACATGTTTCTGGGATTTTACGAGGTGGACGGGCTTCGGAGGGTGAATTACCGGAAGCTGGAGGAGAGGACGGCCGAGCTGTTTAAGAAGTATGATGCGGACTACCTGAATCCCGGGATGAAGGTGAAGGAGCTTTCCCTGGCCCAGAAGCAGGTGCTGGAGATTTTGAAGGCTTTGAACCGGGACGGCGACATCATTGTCTTTGACGAGGCCACCTCGGCCCTGTCCGACAAGAATGCCAGATGGCTGATGAACATCATCCGCAGGCTGGCGGAGGAGGGGAAGGTCATTATTTTCATCTCCCACAGGCTGGACGAGATCCGCTCTCTGTGCAGCCGGGTGATCGTCTACCGGGCGGGGACCGACGTGGCGGACCTTAAGATCGAGGAAGCGGACTCGGACCAGCTTGTGG
>CAJUOF010000154.1 GCA_910587905.1 uncultured Lachnospiraceae bacterium | reverse complement strand
ACACGACGCTCTTCCGATCTGATACTCCGTTTTTCCGAAAAGCTCCTCAGAAGCCTGTGTCCCGCCGGTCTCAGTGGTTCCGGCTGTCGCCTCTCCGTATCCCAAAGCCCCTGTCTCACCGGAAGCGGAAGCTGCCGCCGTCTCCCTCCCCCCTTCCCCTTCCCCGTCGGGGGAGAGAAGAATTGCTCCCACGGCGAGAAAGGCCAGAAGAATTCCCGACACAGCCGCCGCATGCCAAAGCCGCCTTTTCTCCAGCCGCCTTAAATGGCGCAGAGCCTCTCTGGCGCTCTGATAACGCCGCTTCGGGTCAAACTCCGTACAGCGCCTGATAAAAACGCCCAGAGCCCCCCTGCAGCGTCTCTGCTCCGGCAGTTCTCCCACGGCAAGCTCGTTCAGGGTCACTCCCAGGGAATAAAGGTCCGTGCGGGGATCCGTCTGGGCAAACCCGTACTGCTCCGGCGAAGCATAAGCCCGCGAACCTTTTACGGTGGTGTCTGCGTCTTTTTCTTCGGCAAAGATCCTGGCAATATCAAAATCGATCAGCTTTACCGCCCCATGGGGGTCAACCATGATGTTTTCCGGCTTGATGTCCCGGTGGACGATCCCCTCGCCGTGAAGAATGACCAGCGCGTCGAGAAGCTGTCTGCCGACGGAAACAACCTGCCGGGTCGAAAGGGGCTTTCGCGCGGCCGCCTCCGAAAGAAGCTCCCATTCCAGATATTCTCCGACCACATAGAGAAAACCCCCATATGGGAAAACGTCGAAGATCTCCATGATCCCCTCCTGGCAAAGCTTCGCCAGACGCTCATAGACCGGGGCGGACTCTTTGGAAACCTTCCGCATCACAAACTGCCCGCCGGTGACGGAATCCTCCACCAGCCACAGATTTTCCTTTTCTCCGAGGGGCATGACCTTCCGGTAACATTCCAGTTTATATTCGCCGACCCTCTCTTCCATATTCCTTCTCCCGTCTTCCTTCTGAAAGCTTTCCGGCTTCCGTTGATATTTTTTCCATATGACAAGTTTTCCGTTGCGCCGGGAAGCTCTGTCTGATAAGATAAAGGCATGCGGCCCACAATCACACACGACGGAGAACACTATGAAAAAACGCACGGAAGATCTGATCAACGAGATCCTGGAAAAACCCAATATCGCAAGCTACTTTAACGACAATCCGGAAGAATTCCTGGATATCCCTCTCCACCGGTATTTGAGGAGCCTGCTGGCAGAGCGGAATCTGAACGTATCCCAGGTGGCTGAACGCTCCAGCCGGGGAGAGTACATCTATCAGGTCTTCCGGGGAATCAAAAATCCGGGGCGGGACGTGGTCCTTTCCATCGCACTGGCCATGGAGCTTACCCTCCCGGAGACTGACCGGCTTCTCAGAATTGCCCGCATGCCTCTTTTGGACGCCAGGAACCGGAGAGATTCCATCCTCATGTTTGCCTTAAACCGCAGGCTCACCGTACCGGACACCAATGACATCCTGTACGAATTTGACGAGGCATGCCTGTAAGCGGCGCCGGTTACGCCCCCGGCCATCACAGCAGATCTGCCAAAGTGATCCCGAAAAAGAAGTCTCTCACCATGCCGTTGAACCGCTCCCACATGGGCAGGGTCCGGCAGATCTGCTTTCTGGCGCAGACCCGCGCCCCCCTCTCCAGACAGGCCACCACGGCCAGGGTCCCTTCCGTCAATTCCAGAATTTCCCCCACCGTGTATTCCTCCGGTCCGCGGGTCAGGCGATAGCCTCCGCCCTTTCCGCTCAGGCCCTTGAGAAACCCTTCCCTGACCAGGGTCCGGACGATGGCCTCCAGATATTTCTCGGAGATTTCCTGCCTCTTCGCAATTTCTTTTAACGGGACAAACCGCTCTGTGTCCTGTTCCGCCAGGTCCGCCATGACCCGGAGTGCGTATCTCCCCCTTGTTGAGATCATAAAACACCTCCCTGCTCCACCCGTCCTGCAAAGATCCTTTCTCCCAGGCGCGATGGTGTTTCACCTATTATAACGCTGGGTGATAGAATCTGGCAAGGGGATTTTACGGATCCCTCCCTGGTTTCCATATTTTTTCATTTTCCTATTGACATGGTGGGTAAATAGGTGTAAGATAAAGCACAACAACACGATAAAATTTTAGGAAAGAAAAGAGGATAAGACCATGAGCGATTACAGATTTGAAACCCTTCAGTTACATGTTGGACAGGAGGATGCCGATCCGTCCACTGACGCCAGGGCGGTTCCCATTTATCAGACCACATCTTACGTATTCAGAAATTCCGCCCATGCGGCCGCCCGTTTCGGCCTCACCGACGCAGGAAACATTTATGGCCGTCTAACCAATTCCACCCAGGAGGTACTGGAAAAACGTATCGCCGCCCTGGAAGGCGGTGTGGCGGCTCTGGCCGTAGCTTCCGGAGCTGCCGCCATTACTTATGCCATTCTCGCCTTAGCTCCCGACGGAGGCCACATTGTCTCCCAGAAGACCATCTACGGCGGAAGCTACAACCTCCTGGAGCATACCCTTCCCCATTATGGCGTGACCGCCACCTTCGTGGACGCACATGATCTGACCCAGGTGGAAAACGCCATTCAGGACAACACGAGAGCGATCTACCTGGAAACTCTGGGAAATCCTGGCAGTGACATTCCCGACATCGACGCCATCGCGGCCATCGCCCACAAGCACGGCCTGCCCCTGGTCATCGACAACACCTTCGGCACGCCTTATCTGATCCGCCCCATCGAGCACGGCGCCGACATCGTCGTCCATTCCGCCACCAAGTTCATCGGCGGGCACGGCACCACCCTGGGCGGCATCCTTGTGGACTCCGGTAAGTTCGACTGGAAAGCCAGCGGGAAATACCCGGCCATCGCTGACGCCAATCCCAGCTATCACGGCGTCTCCTTCGTTGACGCGGCGGGACCCGCGGCCTTTGCCACCTATGTCCGTACAATTCTCCTTCGGGATACCGGTGCCGCCATCTCCCCCTTTAACGCATTTCTTCTGTTGCAGGGCGTGGAAACTCTTTCCCTGAGGCTGGAGCGCCATGCGGAAAACACAAAAAAGGTGGTCCAGTATCTGGCGGAACACCCTCTGGTAGAACGAGTCAACCATCCTTCCCTGCCGGACCACCCGGACCATGCCCTGTATGAAAAATACTTTCCCAACGGCGGCGCCTCTATCTTTACCTTTAATATCAAGGGCGGCCAGAAAGAAGCTCACGCCTTCATCGACCATTTAAAGATCTTTTCGCTGCTGGCCAATGTGGCCGACGTGAAGAGCCTGGTGATCCATCCGGCCACGACCACCCATTCCCAGCTCACGGGAAAGGAGCTTGCGGATCAGGGGATCCTTCCAAATACCATCCGCCTTTCCATCGGCACGGAGCACATCGACGATATCCTGGCAGATCTGGAACTTGGATTTGCGGCGGTAAAGAAGCAAAACCGTTGATTTAAGCCCCGCCGCAGACGTCCACCCACCGCATGAACCCGGAATACCGCTCCAGTTCCGGAACGGACAGCCGCACCGCGCTGTGGCCGCTGCCTGCCGCCGGATAGACGGTCTCAAACCGTTTTAAGGAGACGTCCAGATAGACCGTCACCTCCGGTTTCACCACGAAGGGGCACACGCCGCCGGGGGCATGCCCGGTCTGCTCCTCCACCTGCTCCCAGGGAATCATTTTAGCCTTCTGATGAAATTCGGCCTTGTACTTTTTGTTGTCCACCCGCACGTCCCCGGCCGCAACGATCAGAACCGGACCTTCCTTCTGCAGAAAGGACATGGTTTTCGCGATCTGCTTCGGCTCGCAGCCCACTGCCAGCGCCGCCTCCTCCACGGTGGCGCTGGACTTCTCAAAGACCATGACCCGCTTTCCCATGTCGATGCTCTCAAAATATTCTTTTACCCGCTCGTATGACATATTCTCCTCCACAATTCCGCCTTGTTCAAATCAGTACAATCGAGTAGGGGAGAGCCTTGTTCCCCTACTTGCGCGCCGCCCGTGCGTCGCATCTGCGACATCCTTCCTCTGCACGGGCGTGTGCATAAAAAACCGCCGCCCCGGAGAGTTCTTCCTAAAAGTCTCTCCGTTTTGCGGCGGTTCCTGTTCTGCCGGCCTGTTCGACTTGACAAATCTAAGGGAACAAATGCCCCATGATCTCCTCAAACCTTGCCATGTCGTCCGTGCCCTTTTCAAAATAAAACTCAAAGCCGGAAAGACTCTGCTTTCCGTTGTCAAAAACGATCTCGTTCTTCAAGCGGGCCAGGAAATGGTAGGCGGGTTTAAAGAACAACGTCCGCCGTTCTATCTTTTCACAGCTTACCAGATCTTCGGCAAGGCCGACGGTCCAGATCCCGGCGCCGTTATGGACGAGCAGGTTCCGGTTGCTCAGGGCCAGGAAGCAGTCCCAGCCCGCCGCACTGATCAGTTTTCCCTTCTCCGTCCCCAACATCTCCAGCTTGGAGAGAAAGACCAGCTTTTCCCCCTCCGCCAGTTCAAATCCCGGTTTATTCTCCACTTCCGGCAACATCTCAAGATAACGGATATCCATATTCTCCCCCTGTCGTCCGGCCACCCCGGACAGCGGTTTGCTATTTCTGTTCACCCAACTGCAGGTATTTAAGATAGGCGCTGATAAAGCCGTCCAGGTTCCCGTCCAGGACGCTGGCCACGTTTCCGCTCTCCTCGTTCGTCCTGTGGTCTTTCACCATGGTGTAGGGCTGCATGACATAGGAGCGGATCTGGCTGCCCCAGCCGATCTCCTTCACGTCTCCCCGGATGTCGGAGATCTTCTCCGCATTCTCCTGCTGCTTTAAGAGAAGGAGCTTGGCCTTCAACATCTGCATGGCCTTGTCCTTGTTCATATGCTGGGAGCGCTCATTCTGGCACTGCACCACGATCCCCGTGGGCAGGTGGGTGATGCGGATGGCCGAGGAAGTCTTGTTGATGTGCTGACCACCGGCCCCGCTGGAACGGTAGGTGTCGATCCGAAGGTCATCCGGATTGATCTCGATGTCGATATCCTCCTCGATATCCGGCATCACGTCGCAGGACACGAAGGAGGTCTGTCTCTTCCCCGCCGCATTGAAGGGCGAGATCCGCACCAGCCGATGGACGCCCCGCTCCGATTTGAGATAACCGAAGGCGTTCATGCCGTTGATCTGCACCGTCACCGACTTGATCCCCGCCTCCTCGCCGTCCAGATAGTCAAGCACCTGGGTGGTGAAGCCCTTCCGCTCCGCCCAGCGGGTGTACATCCGGTAGAGCATCCCGGCCCAGTCACAGGACTCGGTTCCGCCGGCCCCCGCATGGAGGGTGAGAATGGCATTGTCCCCGTCATACTCGCCGGAGAGCAGGGTGGACAGCCGGATCTCCTCCAGCTTCTCTCCCAGCTCTTTTAATCCTTCTTCAATCTCCGGAATCACGGAGGCGTCATTTTCCTCATATCCCATCTCCAGAAGGATCTGGAGCTCTTCCATCTTCTCTTCCAGGCCGTGGAATTCCTCCACCGCATCCTTCAGGTTCTTTAGTTCCTGCATAATCTTGGAGGAACGGGCGGCGTCATTCCAGAAATCCGGCTCCTCCAGGTATTTCTCCAATTCTGCGATCCGTTCACTTTTCCCAGCCAGGTTAAAGTGAATCCCTCACTTCCACTAATGGTTTTTCCAGAGCGGCAAGTTCGCCCTTGAATGCGTCAAGCTCGACCAATAGCTTCACCTTCTTTCTTCGTTTTATTTATTCCGAAATCCGTCTGCTCCCTTCCCCTTCCGGACACGTCGATTGTTTCGCCATAGCGTGCAGAAAAATTGCCAGTGACAGTTTTTCTGCTGATTTTGCTGCGCCGCTCATTGCAGACAATTTTTCCTCCATCAAACCGGGTCGGCATGACTGGCGGAGCTAGACACAGCAAAATCTACACAATCTTCCTATTGTCCGTTCACGGGAAGGGACCAGCCGGATTTCTCACTCATACAACCGAAAACCTCGTCGTTTTTATTCCTTCTGCAGAATCTTCCGATCGCCTGCTCACGGAAGGAACGACGCCTAGGTTTTCCATACATCAAAAAGCTGCTTTCCGGTTCTTCACAGGCCCCGCCCGCAGCACTGCTTATACTTCTTTCCGGAGCCGCAGGGGCAGGGATCGTTGGGATACACTTTCTTCGTCTCCCGCTTCTTGGGGGCGTTGGCCAGGGAGTCGTCCTTGTTGGTGCCGGTCACCTTGGCCACCTGCTCCCGCTCCACCTTCTGCTCCACCCGGACATGGAAGAGGAGCTTGATGGTCTCCTCCTGGATGTTGGCCGTCATGGCGTCAAACATCTCGTAACCGGCCATCTTGTATTCCACCAGGGGATCCCTCTGGCCGTAAGCCTGGAGACCGATGCCCTGCCTGAGCTGGTCCATGTCGTCGATGTGGTCCATCCACTTCCGGTCGATGACCTTTAAGAGGATCACCCGCTCCAGCTCCCGGACCTGCTCCGCCTCGGGGAACTGGGCCTCCTTCTCCTCGTAGAGCTTCACCGCCTCTTCCTTCAGCGTATGCTTCAGCTTTCCTTTATTGTAAGAACCATAGTCTGCCTCGGAAAGTTTCACCGGCTTCACCGGGACCGCCGGGGAGAGCAGGTCGTTGAGTCCCTTCACGTCCCATTCCTCCGGAGACTGGTCGTCGGAAATGGTGGCGTCCACGGCGTTCTCCACCGTGTCGGTGATCATCTTGTAGATCACGTCCCGCATGCTCTCGCCGTTGAGCACCCTGAGCCGCTCCGCATAGATCACCTCCCGCTGCTCATTCATGACCTGGTCGTAATCCAGGAGCCGTTTCCGGATGCCAAAGTTGTTGCCCTCGATCTTCTTCTGGGCCTTCTCGATGGCGCTGGAAAGCATCTTGTGCTCAATCTCCTCGCCGTCCTCAACGCCCAGGGCGTTGAACACCGACATGAGCCGCTCCGAGCCGAAGAGACGCATCAGGTCGTCCTCCAGGCTGATGTAAAAGCGGGATTCGCCCGGGTCGCCCTGTCTTCCCGACCGGCCCCTGAGCTGATTGTCGATCCGCCTGGACTCGTGACGCTCCGTGCCGATGATTTTTAAGCCCCCCGCCGCCTTCGCCTCCTCGTCCAGCTTGATGTCCGTACCACGGCCCGCCATGTTGGTGGCAATGGTCACGGCCCCGTGGACGCCGGCCTCGGCGACGATCTCCGCCTCCATCTCGTGGAACTTGGCGTTTAAGACCTTGTGGGCAATGCCCTTCTTCCGGAGCAGGCCGCTGATCTCCTCGGAGGAGTCGATGTTGATGGTGCCCACCAGGACCGGCTGCCCCTTCCTGTGGGCCTCCATGACCTCGTTCACCACCGCATTCAGCTTTTCCTTCCTGGTCTTGTAGACGGCGTCCTGCCGGTCATCCCGGATCACCGGGCGGTTGGTGGGGATCTCGATGACGTCCATCCCGTAGATGTCCCGAAACTCCTTCTCCTCCGTCAGGGCCGTACCGGTCATGCCCGCCTTCTTGTCAAACTTGTTAAAGAAATTTTGGAAAGTGATAGTGGCGAGGGTCTTGCTCTCCCGCTTCACCTTCACGTGCTCCTTGGCCTCGATGGCCTGATGGAGCCCGTCGGAATACCGGCGCCCCGGCATGATACGTCCCGTGAACTCGTCGACGATCAGCACCTGGTCGTCCTTCACCACGTAATCCTGATCCCGGAACATCAGGTAATTGGCCCTGAGGGCCAGGTCAATGTTGTGCTGGATCTCCAGATTCTCCGCATCGGCCAGATTTTCAATATGAAAGAACTGCTCCACCCGGGAGACGCCCTGGGCCGTCAGGCTCACGACCTTCTCCTTCTCGTTGACAATGAAATCGCCGGTCTCGGTGATCTCCTCCTTCATAATGGCGGCCATCTTGGTCATCTCGCCGCTGGCCTCGCCCCTCTGGAGCCGTTTCGCCAGGCTGTCACAGACCTCGTAGAGCTTGGTGGACTTCCCGCTCTGTCCGGAAATGATGAGCGGCGTCCGGGCCTCGTCGATGAGCACCGAGTCCACCTCGTCGACGATGGCATAATGGAGCTCCCTGAGAACAAGCTGTTCTTTATAGATCACCATATTGTCTCTCAGGTAATCAAAGCCCAGCTCATTGTTGGTCACATAGGTAATGTCACACTGATAGGCTTCCCGCCTCTCGTCGTTTGTCATGCTGTTTAACACGACGCCCACCCGGAGCCCCAAGAATTCATGGACCTGTCCCATCCACTCCGCATCACGCTTGGCCAGATAGTCATTGACCGTCACAATGTGGACGCCCCGCCCCTCCAGCGCATTTAAGTAGGCGGGAAGGGTCGCCACCAGCGTCTTTCCCTCACCGGTCTTCATCTCTGCGATCCGACCCTGGTGAAGCACGATGCCACCCAGAATCTGCACCGGGTAATGCTCCATGTCAAGCACCCGCCTGGCCGCCTCCCGGACCACCGCATAGGCCTCCGGCATCAGGTCGTCCAAAGTCTCGCCTTTCTCCAGCCTGCCTTTGAACTCCTTCGTCTTCTCTCTCAGCTCCCCGTCAGAAAGCTTCATCATCTCCGGCCGCATGGCGACGATCTTGTCCATGATCGGCCGAATCAGCTTGATCTCACGCTCGCAGTGTGTTCCAAATAGCTTCTGCATCAAACCCATATCTGTACGCTCCTGTTTTTTTCTCAAACAGATATCCCTAAACACTGGTAAATCTTTTCTATTGTATCACCAACTCCCTGACAGTTCAACTGTTTTTCAAATTCCGGCTTATACAGAATGCACAAACCGACGGCACTTTTCTCAGGTTCCGGAACCGTTCCCCGGAAAGTTATCCCCACTATCCCCAAAACTTATCCACAAACATTTCCGGCATTTTCCCTTGATTTTCCACTTATCCCCGAAGTTATCCCCATTATCCCCATTCCATCCCTCTGTGGACAACCCAGGCGGCAAAAAACACCTGTTTTGTGAACTTATCCAAATTTTGCGTTTTTCAGCCGTTCCCCTTCATTTTCACTTGACTTTTTCCGTCGGCTCGTTCCTTCTTTTTTCGCCCTCCGGCGACGTTTTCGTCCCCCATTATCGTCTTTTTGTTGTCAAACAATTTCTCTCTTTTTCTCTTATTTACCTTGTAATTTTTTTATGATATGGTATAATTTCTTTATAATCCACCTTTTAAAACCGGTTGGATTCAGGAGCGTTTTCCGAGAGAAAACAGTTCCGAAAATACGCAGAAAAAGGAGTTGGTGTTATGCAGTATATCATTACCGGAAGAAATATCGACGTTACCGAGGGCTTAAAAAAAGCAATTCATGAGAAAATCGGCAAGCTGGAGCGGTACTTTACACCCGCCACAGAAATCCACGTCACCTTGAGCGTCGAAAAAGACCGTCAGAAAATCGAAGTCACCATCCCCGTCAAGGGCTCCATCATCCGTTCCGAACAGGTCAGCAGCGACATGTACGTCTCCATCGACCTGGTCGAGGAGATCATCGAGCGCCAATTGAAACGCTACAAAACCAAGCTGGTGGACCAGAAGCAGAGCGCCGCCTCCTTCTCCGAGGCATATATCGAGGAAGAAGCCGACGATCCAGAGGAGATCAAGATCGTCCGCTCCAAGCGTTTCGCCGTGAAGCCCATGGACCCGGAAGAAGCCTGCGTCCAGATGGAGCTCCTCGGCCACAGCTTCTTCGTCTTTCGGAACAGCGAGACCGACGAGGTCAGCGTCGTATATAAGAGGAAAGGAAACACCTACGGGCTCATCGAGCCGGATTTCTGATTTCGCATATGGAGAGTGTTAGGAAAACTAATCCCTTTTGATCAGGGCCGGATGTACTGACGGACCTGCTGCTACAGGGTGTTTCCCCTCAGAATATCCGCAGAAAGCTGTACTTCTCTTAAAACTGATGAACCAATCGTTCTTTCATTAAAAATCTCTGTCCCTCCGGGGACAGGGATTTTTGATTCCGAAACAAAAAAGAGGGATACTTTTCAAGGAAAGCCCCTCTCTCTTGCGCCGGTTTTGTTATCACAAAAGACCCGGACCATAAAATCTCCGCACCTTTTCCTCCGGTTTTTCAAACAGAGGATCATATCTTTCGATGATATTTCGAAATGCAGGATCACGGAGCCGGAACCTCCGCGCTCGCCCCATCGCTGACCACCAGGTCGCGCACCTCGCTGTATTTCCCCTGTTCGGCCGCAAATTCCTCAGCAGTCATCGAGAGGTTATGGCCCCGGCTGCCGTCTATGAAGCCCCGCTCATCATGGGGATACGTGTAATACTCATCCGGCACGCCCTCCTCACCGTACCGATAGATGACAAGAGCGTCCATACATCCCCAGTCCCCGCTTCCGCCGTCCTCTGCGGCGGCGGAGCCATAATAGGAGTCATCGCTGTTATAATCGTTTCCGCCGGCGCTTAAGCGGTAGGCGTGGACAAACATCCTGCCGCCGGATTCTGCCAAGGAAATTTTTGCCCCGGCCCGCTTCCACGGTTTCCGTGACCGAACCGCCGTCCGGCCGGGATATGGCGCATTCGACGTTTCCCTCCAGCAGGAAGACCCACAGACGGCCGTCCTCCCCGAGGGATGCCCAGCCGCAGGTACCGCGGATCCCCACCGTCATATTGGAGGTGCGGATGCGAAATGACTCGTCCTCCTCAAGAGGTTTGTCAATCTGAAAAAACAGGCTTCCCTCTCTCAGGACCAATTCCAGCTCCCGCCCCGACTGCTCGATGTCCAGGGCGCTCTCCTCATCCAGCTTGGCCAGACGGTCCTCGTCCAGAGTGATCCACCCGTAGCTCTCTGTGCGGGTGTCCACGCCATAGCCGCCGTAAAGCCCCATATTTTCCCTGAGCTCCAGCTCCTTCTCTTTCTCGTCCTGCACCAGCACTGTCCCCCGGGTCCGCAAAAGCCGCAGGAGGGCCGCTTTCTCCCCTCCGCAGGCTGGCAGGAGCGCCGATGCCAGCAGCATACAAAAAATGGCTCCGCACCTTCTCATGTTCTGAAATCCTCCCTTCCCCCCAAGGATAGTTCCATATTGAGCGTGAACACCATGCGCAGGCTGCCCAGCACGATCCGTTGAATCCCTGCCAGATCACAGAAGCGTTTCCGGTCGATAATACCCTTTCGCCTTCTCTTTCAGCTTTTCAAACAACGGATAATAGATTTTGATGATATCCAAAAACTTTTCCGCAGCAAAGCTTCCGTCATGATCATGGGCCAGTTGATTTCTGGCCCGCAGCATCTGCATCCACTGATCATCCTCAATGATCCCGTTGGTAAACGCCTGCCTCAGAGTCTCTCTCGGCGATCCAACCGCAAAGTCCAAAATCCCCATCTCTTTGACCAGGATATCTTTCATCACTTTCCAGGAAACATCAAAGGTCAGATTAAAATTCAGGACCGTTCCCTCCAACACGAAATCCGCTTCCGGATCGGCCGTGCGGCTCTTCTCCAAATTTTTCAGGCTTTTGCAGAAAGTTTGATAACGGTTAATAGATTTGTTTTCCATATTTCTTTATGTCCTCCAACAAAAATTCATTATGGATATTGTCATAGTCTAAAATATCTATTTTCCGAAGTGTGTCAATCTCCGAAATAGCCTCCTCCAGGCCCAGAATGTCCTTGCACCCATAAACGACAAAATCAATATCGCTGGTCGGCGCCGCCATCCCCACCGACATTTTATCAACGCCCGGTTATACTCACAAGCGTACTCATTCACCACCTAATCTGCCATTTGATTCCACTTCCAGCATAACACGATCGGCCTTTTTGTGCAACAAACGAAAGCTATCCTTTACACCGCAAACTGGCTGTTGTAAAGCTTCGCATAGAAGCCGTTTTTCGCCAGAAGCTCCCCGTGGCTTCCCTGCTCGATGACGCTCCCGTCCTTCATGACCAGGATCACGTCCGCCTCCTTGATGGTGGACAGGCGGTGGGCCACGATGAAGCTGGTGCGGCCCTCCATCATCTTCGCAAAGGCCTCCTGGATGCGGATCTCCGTCCTGGTGTCAATGGAGGAAGTGGCCTCGTCCAGGATCAGCATGGGCGGCAGGCAAAGCATGACCCGGGCGATGCAGAGAAGCTGCTTCTGCCCCTGGGAAAGATTGTCCCCGTCCTCGGTGATCACCGTGTCATAGCCCTTCGGCAGACGCTTGATGAAGCTGTGGGCGTGGGAAGCCTTCGCCGCCTGAATGATTTCCTCCTCGGAAGCCTCCGGCCGCCCCATGGCGATGTTCTCCCGGATGGTGCCGTTCCTGAGCCAGGTGTCCTGGAGCACCATGCCGTAGTTCTCCCGCAGGCTCCTCCTGGTGATCTCCCGGATCTCCTTTCCGTCCACCCGGATCCCGCCGGCGTCCACGTCATAAAACCGCATCAAAAGGTTGATCATGGTGGTCTTTCCGCAGCCGGTGGGGCCCACGATGGCCACCCTCTGGCCCGGCTTCACCTGCAGGTTGAAATCCTCGATCAGCTTCTGGGAAGGATTGTAAGAGAAAGACACGTGCGAGACGGCAACATTCCCCTCCGCCTTCCCGAGCGTCCCCGCATCCGCCCGGTCGGGAACCTGCGGCTCCTCCTCGATCAGCTCAAAGATCCTAGCGGCACAGGCCAGGGCGTTCTGCAGCTCCGTCACCACGCCGGAAATCTCATTGAAGGGCTTGGTATACTGATTTGCGTAGGTCAGGAAGCAGGAGAGCTGGCCCACGCTGATCCCGCCGGCAATGGCCGAGAAAGCCCCGGCAATGCCCACGCCCGTGTAGACCAGGCTATTGACGAACCTGGTACAGGGATTCACCAGGGACGAGAAGAAGATCGCCCGCAGGGAACAACTCTGAAGCCTCCCGTTGATCTCGTCAAACTGGGCCTTCGTCTCTTCCTCATGTCCGAAGGCCTGAACCACCTTCTGATTCCCGATGGCCTCCTCGATGAGGGCCGTCTGCTCCCCCCTGGTCTCCGACTGGATCTTGAACATGGAGTAAGTCTTCTTTGCGATAAAGCTGGCCACAAACAGGGAGACGGGCGTGATCACCACCACCACCAGCGTGATCTTCACGTCCACGGAGAGCATGAAGCCCAGGGTTCCCACAATGGTCATGACCCCAGTGAAAAGCTGGGTGAAACCCATGAGCAGGCCGTCGGCAAACTGGTCCACGTCGGCGATGACCCGGCTCACCACCTCGCCATAGGAATGGCCGTCGATATATTTTAATGGAAGGATCTCGATCTTCGCAAAGGCGTCCCGTCTGATATCCCGGATCACCCGGTAGGTGATGCGGTTGTTGCACAGGTTCATGAGCCACTGGAACAGGGCCGTCAGGACGATCACGACCACGATCGTCTCCAGAACCTTGCGGATCTCCCCGAAGCCCACCTTCCCCGGGCCAATGATAAAGTCGATGGCACGGCCCGTCAAAATGGGCACGTACAGGGTGAGGGCCACCGTGGCCGCCGCAAAGACCAGAGACATCAGCACAAAAAACCAGTATTTCTTAATATACCGGAGCACCTTCCTCATGGTGCCCCGCTCCGCCCTCTTTTTCTGTTCAGCCATTTGCCTGCACCTCCTTCGGGAACTGGGAGTAATAGATTTCCTGATACACGCCGCACCCGCGGAGCAGCTCGTCGTGGGTTCCGATCCCGGCCACCTCGCCGTCCTCCAGCACGATGATCCGGTCCGCATAGCGGACGGAGGAAGCCCGCTGGGACACCACGAACACCGTCAGCCGTTCCTTCATGTCCCGGATGGCCATCCGAAGGCTTGCGTCCGTGGCAAAATCCAGGGCCGACGCACTGTCGTCCAGGATCAGGATCTCCGGCTTCTTCACCAGCGCCCTGGCAATGGCAAGCCTCTGCCTCTGTCCGCCGGAAAGGTTCTTCCCCCCCTGGGCAATGGGCGTGTCCAATCCCTGCTCCTTTTTCTCCACAAATTCCCTCGCCTGGGAAATCTCCAGCGCCTCCCAGAGCTCCTCCTCCGTGGCATCCGCCTTGCCCCACTTCAGATTGTCCCGGATGGTCCCCTTGAACAACACCGACTTCTGAGGCACCACGCCGATCTTTTCCCGCAGCTTCCCCGTCGGGTATTCCTTCACGTTAATTCCGTCCACCAGCACCTCCCCGCCGCTCACGTCATAAAACCGGGGGATCAGGTTGACCAGGGAGGACTTCCCGGAACCGGTGCCGCCGATGACCCCGATGGTCTCGCCCCGCCCAGCCTGAAAACTCACGTGGCTCAGAGACTCCGCTCCCGCATTCTTATAATGAAGGCAGGCGTCGGAAAACTCCACGCATCCCACTTCCTTTGGCGCTTCCCGCTCCCACACCTTGGGCGCCGTCATGCTGGACTCCGTCTCCAGCACCGAGGCGATCCGCCCGGCGCAGGCCAGGGCCTTGGTGATGGTCACGATCAGGTTCGCCAGCTTGATAAGCTCCACCAGGATCTGGGACATGTAGTTGACCAGGGCCACCACCTGCCCCTGGCTGATGATGCCGCCGTCCACCTGAAGGGCCCCCGTCCAGATGAGCACCACCACGGCCCCGTTGATGATCACGTAAGTGAGCGGGTTCATGAGGGCCGAGATCCGTCCGGCGGACACCTGCATGTCCGTCAGTCCCTCGTTCCGCTCCGAAAACCGCTCCCGCTCCTCCTCTTCCTTATTAAAAGCCCGCAGGACCCGGACCCCGGTCAGGTTCTCCCTGGTAATCCCGAGGACCTTGTCAAGACCCGCCTGTACCCTTTTATAGAGGGGCATGGTGATCATCATGATCCCGAACACCACCACCGACAGGGCGGGGATCGTCACCACGAAGACCATGGCCGCCCGCACGTTGATGGTAAAGGCCATGCACATGGCGCCGAACACGATAAAGGGCGACCGGAGGAACAGCCGCAGCGTCATGTTGACGCCGGACTGGGCCTGGTTCACGTCGCTGGTCATCCTGGTGATCATGGTCGAAGTCCCCAGTGTGTCGATCTCCGTATAGGACAACTTTTGAATGTGGGAAAACAGGGCCCCCCGCACGCCCGTGGCAAACCCCACCGCTGCCCTGGCTGCAAAATACTGGGCCGTCACGGAACAGACCAGCCCGACGAGCCCCAGCGCCACCATCACCAGGCACATGCGGATCACGTACCCCGCATCCCGGTTCGCAATCCCCCTGTCGATGACCGACGCCATCACCAGGGGCACCAGGAGTTCAAAAGAAGCCTCCAGAAGCTTGAACAACGGCCCCAGGACACTCTCCTTCCGGTAATCCTTCAGATAAATAAGAAGTCGTCTCATGTCTTCACCTCAACTGAAATTTGGAACCTTATGTTATTGTTGCTTTTTTCCGCCTTTTATACTATCATAAACATAGATATATGAAAAATATTATATTTATATAGTATCCATATCTTTTTCATATGCTTTCTCGAAAGGAGTCAATTTGATGGATTTGAAACAACTCACCTACTTCGTCACCGTTGCGGGCGAAGGCACCATCTCGGCGGCGGCCAGAAAACTCCACATGACCCAGCCGCCCTTAAGCACCCAGTTAAAGCTTCTGGAGGACGAAGCCGGCTGCCAGCTTTTCGAGCGGGGGCCCCGCTCCGTCCGCCTGACGGATGCCGGGAAAATCATGTACGAGCGGGCCGTTACCCTGCTCCAGATGTCCGCCCTGTTGCAGGAGGAACTTCAGGAGTACCGGCGAGGCGGCCGGGGCACCCTGCGTCTGGGTGTCGTCTCCTCCGTGAGCGGCACGCTGTTCTGCCGCTGGTTCAAAGATTTCCACCAGTTACACTCCGATATCCGCTTTGAACTCTCTGAGGCGGACACCTACCAACTCCTGGAAAATTTGCGGGACGGCCTGATCGAGCTCGCCATCGTGCGCACCCCCTTTCCCTCCGGGGACTTTCTCTCCTTTCCTCTGAAAAAGGAAGCGATCGTTGCCGCCGGGCATGCCCGCTACTTTCCCACACAGCTTTCCTCCGCTCCGGAGGAAGATTCTGTCCGAACGGTCTCTCTGAAAATCCTCTCCCGCATGCCTCTGATCCTCTACCGGAGATGGGAAGCCGTCCTGTCAGCCGCTTTCCACAAAAAAAATCTGCCCTTCGAACCCTTTTGCAAAAACGACGATGCCCGGACCACCGCCTTCCTCGCCGACGCCGGCGCCGGAGTCGGCATCCTGCCGGAATCGGCCATTCCCCTGCTCCGCCACAAGGATACCGTCTGGCATCCCATTGAGCGGGAAATCCTTACCTCCACGATCTCTCTGATCCAAAACAAAAACGCCGTTCTGTCAACTCCTGCCAGGACTTTTGCCGAATACCTCCGGACATTTCAGACAATCGAGTAGGGAAGATTCCTTTGGGGCCCATGCACGTAAAAACGGACTGTCCCATGACAGTCCGCTTCCACATCTCTATTCCTATCTTTTATCCGATCACATCCACTGCACTGCAGGGAGTTGTCCAATACATGGACGAGATCCCGATGCCATGCGCCTCGTCGATGGCGTGAATCACCCGGCCACCGCCAATATAAAGGGCCACATGATAAATCCTGCCGCCGCTGGCGTAGAAGATCAGGTCACCCGGCTCCACGCTGTTTAAAGGCACCTGCCTTCCGTCCCCAGCCTGTGCTCGGGAGGTTCTCGATAATCCGTAACCGAAATGTCCCAAAACCCCTCTCGTAAACCCGGAGCAGTCCGTACCATTGGTCAGGCTTCCGCCGCCCCACACGTAAGGATTCCCAATAAACTGCTTCGCATAGGCCACGACTGCTTCTCTCTTTGAGCTCTTCTTCGCCGCTTCCGCCTCTTCCTCACGTCTCTTGGCTTCTGCGATCATCTCCTGCTCTTCCTCTAAAGAGATGGCCTTATCAAATTTCACATAAACCTGCACATACTGCTCTGCCACATATCCGGTCACCGGATTTCCGTCATCGTCATCACCCAGAGAAAGCTTCACGAATCCGTCCGCCTGCTCCACGACCGTATATTTTTCACCTGCCCAGAGGGTCGTGATGATGTCGCTCTCCGTGGTAGGCTCGGTACGCACCCTGAGGCCGCCCTCTTCCACGTAGCCAAACATTTTGCCGATCTTCAGCGCAAGCGCCTCGGCTTCGTCGCCGGTGACGAAATACTCGGCCTTGATGTATCCGTCCACAGAACCGGAATGGATCTTGTACCAGGTGCCGTCCTCCTTCTCCACAGTCTCCTCAATGGTAGCCGCACAGTTGTTATAGATCTTTCCTAAAATCTCTCCCTCCGTGCTGGCCTCGTCGCGGATATTCACATAATCATCATCGCCATTCACCTGGGAAACCGCCACATCTTTGTAAGGAGAAGGCACTTCCGTGGGAGATGCCGCCGCCATCTGCACTGCTGCTTGGCTAACCATCCCCTCCGGTCCAGAAGCCGCAACCGACACATTGGAAGCCGCCGTCAAAGACGCTGCTCCCACCGTCACCTTATTTGCCTGCTCAGATGCCGCAACACCCTGCACTGGCTCCTCCTGGTTCTCTGCCGCTGTCTCCTCAGACGCCGCCTTTGTCTCCGGGGGCACCGTCTCGCTGGGAGCTTGTTCTGTATCGCTTGAAGAGGCCGGTGATGCCGTCCGAGGCGTCACCGTCACCAGACTCGTCGCACCAGGCATAGCAAAGGCCGTCGTCCCCACAGCCATCGCCATACAAACGCAGCCCGCTGCAACCAATTTCCTCGTTTTTCTCATAGTTTCCTCCAACTTGATGCTGTATCATTCCGTCATTTATTACAATTTTGTTACAATCTCAGGTTTTATTATAACAAGCACAGGGAGTCTTGTCAACCTTAGAGCGTAAAAAACGGTACGGCCACTGCCGTACCGTTCTATATTCACCTTGAGTTTAGAAAAGAGATACTGCCGTATATACGCGTCCAGTATTCAAACCGGTGATTCCAATCCCCTGGGATTCATCGATCGCATGGATGATCTGACCGCCGCCGATATACATAGCTACGTGATAGATGCTTCCACCATTCGCATAAAAGATCAAATCACCAGGCTGCAGCTCTCCAACCGAAATTCTTCTTCCCGCACCCGCCTGTGCACGAGAAGTCCTCGGAAGGCTGATCCCAAACTGAGCATACACGCCTCTTGTGAATCCGGAACAGTCCGTACCACCCGACAAACTGTTGCCACCGTATACGTAAGGACATCCCACAAACTGTTTTGCATAAGCCACAACCGCATCTCTGCTGGCATTGGAAACATCCACAGCAGGCGGTTCCGGAGCCGGTGCCTGCGTCTCAGGAGCCTGTGTTTCCGGAGCCGGTGCCGCTGTCTCGTCATTTCCGGAAGCTTCCTCTCTGCGGCTCTCTCTCTCCTGCTCTCTGGCTCTCTCAAGCTCTTCCTCAGCTTCTCTGGCTTCCCTCTCCAGTCTCTCTTTCTCTTCCTGCATGGCCTTCTCTTCCTCAAGGGAAATGGCCTCGTCAAACTTCACATATGTATTCACGTACTCCTTCGCGACATAACCTACCACGTCGTTTCCGTCATCATCCTGCCCGAGAGAAAGTTTCACAAAATCGTCCTGCTGCTCGGTCACCGTGTAGATATCACCCTGCCACAGAGTATCAATCACACCGCTCTCCGTAGTGGGCTCTTCTCTCAGCCTCAGACCGCCCTCAGATACCTCCGCATAGCTCTTGCCGATCTCCATGGCAACCTGCTCAGCCTCATCGCCGGTCACAAAATAATCGGCTTTCATGTATCCTTCCACAGAACCGGACTTAATCTTATACCAATCGCCGTCCTCCGTAGAAATCGTATCCTCAATGGTCGCCGCACAATTGTTATAAATCTTCCCCACTACATCTGCGTCAACATTCGCATCCATCCGGATATTCACATATCCCTCATCATCTCCCACCTGAGACACTGCGATATTTTCATAAGGAGAAACCTCTTTTTCCTCTTCCACCGGCTGCTCGGTCTCCGCCTGTGCAGGAGCCGACGCCGGAGCGCTCTGCAAATAATCCTTTAATTCATCCTCCGGATTCTCTGTTCCGGCGTAAAAATTGTTCATCGCCACAGAAAGACCTGCCACTGCAGAATCAATCTCAACCTTGTTTGCCGCTTTTGCAGGAGATGCTCCCGCTATCATTACAGATGCACACACACAACCTACTGTGACTAAAATTCTGTTTCTGTTCACAAATTCAACCTCCAGTACTTCTTCCATTTGTTACGAATTTGTTACGTCTATAACCATTATAGCCTCTCACTTGGCTGCTGTCAACCGGTTTTCTCCTGAAAATTTATCCAAATCTTCCGGAAACAGCTCTGAAGCCTCAGGTTTTCTTATCTTTTTGTAATAATTTCGTCATATTTATGTGAGGGGCAAAAACGCGCCACACGTCATAAATTATACCAACTCCCTAATACCGTGTCAATATTTTTGTAATAATTTTTGAATTTCAATGAAGTGAAAAGTTTATTTCCACTTTGAAGGGTGGAAAGTGGATGTTCGTCTTTCGCCTATTTCTACTTGGATAAATATTGCATTTAGTCGTACACTTTATATTTTCCTCTTCATTTCTAAAAACATTTTTTCTACTTCTCTAAACCTCACTTTACCTCGATCTGTAAGTGGTAATTGGGGAACAAAAACGATATGAGATAATTCATTTAATATATCTTTACTCTTCACAACTTCCTGAATTTTTTCTTTCAAATCTTTTCCCGGTAATACATTCTCTTTTAACTCAACTGCTGCCTTTAACACCATATTTTGCTCTATATCTTGTACACCTACAACACAACAATTTTTAACACCCGGAACATACTCATTAATTAAACATTCAATATCCTCTGGATTTGCTTTACCTGAATAGCTCCCTTTTGTAATCATCACAAAACGTTTTTCTCGCCCCTTATATCTTATTATATCTTTTTTGTTCTTGTCTTCGGCATATGCATATTCTACAATATCAGCAGTATCATACCAGTGTCTTCCGTTCTCATCTGTTATATTTACTTTGCTATTAACCGTTTCGTCGTTATAATAACATACCTTCAAATTATCTTTAATCGCAATTAATAGTTTCCCCTCCCTACCATCTTTGATTTCTTTGCCTTCTTCATCTACTACTTTAAGATCAAAGCAAGGAAGTGGTATTCCAACACTTGCCTCATCACTTGTTGCACCCAATTCAAAAAGCTGGACAATGGTACTCCCCCCATGCTCCGTATCTCCTAGTCCAACAAAATAATTTAATTTATAATTATTATGTCTCGCTCCAAAATCATAAATTCTGTTTTTCAAATTGTTACTCGTTCTATCTGCTCCTCCTACAAAATAACGAATGGAAGATAAATCAACATCATACCTCTTTTGCGCGTCATCTTTTAACATCATTTCATAGTATTGTGGAGGTCTTTGTTCTACTGTCACGCCATATTTTTCAATCGTTTTGATATAATCTTTAGGGTATTCAAATGGCGATAATAATAGCTTTAAACCCACGCTTGCAGGTTGATGAATACAATTTGAATCACAAAAAGCAATATATCTGGGATAAGTTGTAAATGCGACATCCCCCTTTTCAATTGTAATTCCATAAGAATTATAGTAAGAAACATTTGTAAGTGCGAAAGGTAAAGCAACAATTTTAGGCTTATTTGCTGTTGTACCCCCAGTTGTATAATAGTATGAAATTTCTTCTTTTTTATGGGGAACGTTAATTTTTAAAGAATAATCATTCCCATAGTTCAACAAGTTTTTAAAAGTAATAATTTGTTCTTTCGGAGGCATTTTATATCTTTTTCCAGCTAACAATTCTTGACGTTTTTCTTTTCCTCCTAACTTTTGTATCAAGTTCTTAACCTTATAAAGCAATTTTTGTATTTTATTCCCTAAGTCGACTGGTGAAACCATAATTGCTTTTTCTATATGATATTTACTCATCAATTCGGGTAAATCCACCTGCCTTTCCTCTGATCCTTTTTGCATGTCAAAGCCAATAAAATATTTAGGCCGCAATTGACTAACAAAACGTTCTATTTTATCAGGTGGAGCCATTGGATGTATTGGATTACTAGAAACTCCTATATGCTGTAAAGCAAGACCAATACAATAGTCTTCCACTGTATTAGGAAGTGCACTGGTCACAACATCCCCTTGTTTTAATCCCATTTTTTTTAATGATCTGCAAAGCTTTTGTGTCATTTCAAAAATGTCATTATAGGTAAACCATTTTTTCAAAGGTAGATAACAAATAAATCTTTCATCTAAATTAAAACGATTATGATATTTAACAAATTCTAACTTCGTTAATTTTTGCGTTTGTTCGTCCATTTGATTATTTTCAAATTTACTGGAGATAAAATAGGGTTTCCACTCTTTATCAAAAGAGGGATTTCCTGTTTTTGGAACATATTCATATGCTTTAAAAATATTTTCTTTCCACTTCTGTGCTTTTTCAAAAGCTTCTTCAACTAAAGAGGGAATCTCAGATAAACTATCAGCCATAAATATTCTGTCAGTATTACATCCTGCCTCATGTTCTCCAACGTGAATGATCCTCATATAATCTGGCAGATAGTCTGCGGTAAGCCTATCTGTTTGATTCGTTTCTACAGACTGATCTTGTATATGTTTTTTAGCATAATTTCTTCTACTCTGATATTGCCTTTCTCCAATGGGTCTAATAAAACAATCGACATAACTATTCTTTAATTTTAATTTATCGCTTGGCATTATTGCTACATCAACTCGATATTCTCTCAATACTCCAATCAAATCACTCTTACAAAACACTAAATGTTTATAATTGCAGCTATATTTTTTTAATAGTCTTTTTATAATTAATGACCTTTCAATCGTTTTTTCTGCCGGAAAGAATAGGTAAACTGTCTTTTTACTTTTTTGTAACAGAAAAAAAATCTCACGAGTTCTTTCTAACTGTTTTCTAAAATCTCTTTTGTACAGGTATTTAAGAGGACAATTTATGTATTCCTCTGAGAACACAGTCGTAATATCAATTCCTACTACTTGCTTTCTCTCTGGAGTTTGCTTTAACCGTATTTCTTTTTCAGGCTCATTCATTTTCCACTTTTCCTCCAAATTATCAATAGAACTATAAAATCGCAGAGAGCAGCAGGTTCTAAAAAGAACCCACTGCTTGAAGATATTTTTCTGCTACCATTTTCTTTTCTTACACTCTTTCCCTGCCAACAGCGCCATAACGCCAAGTGCCGCAAAGCTGCTGAAAAGCCACGGAAACGCATTGGTTTTGTCCCCTGTATCCACGCTTTTCGTCTCATTTTTCTTAAGGGAATTTCCACCGCCCACAGGTCCCATCTGTTTTACCGACATGACAATCAAGTAATCGGAGGCATGGCTGAAGGTCAAATTGACCGCACCCTCCCCGCTAATCTGTCCGGCATCAATAAATACCATTCTTCCGTCGCTGTCGTGATAGAAAAGGTTGCCATAAAGACCTGCATGCTCTTTTCCCATATTAACTGTGAGTGTCGCCTTGAATCCGAAATCACCCTCGTGGACCAAGGAAAGCTGCCGCACCGGATTGTCGCCCGCCAGCTCACGCACCGTCCCTCCGGGAATTCCGTCGGTATCCAGGATCACCTGCATGTTGACATCCTTCAGATTTGCGGCCAGAATATCCTTGCCGTTGATGGTCCAGGTGTAGCCGTCCATCTGAAGCTTAAGAGTCACGTTCCTGCCCTTGGCAGCCGCCAGAAGCTCAGCGGGAACCACTGTGGCGTCTCCCATATCCACTGTGATCACCTCGCCCGAAGCCGCCTCTTCCACCTGCTTCACCAGGGTATTAAGTTCTTCCTCCGGAAGCTTCTTTGCCGGAGTCCCGGGTGTGTCAGGCTTATCCGGCGTAACAGGCTTGTCTGGATCCTTCGGAGTTTCCCCGGATTTCGTGCCGTAACCGAAGAAATCCATATATTCTGCCGCCGTATAGCTGCTCTGCTTTTCCGGCTCTTCAATCCATTCTTCTCTGCTGTAACCCTCCACCCAGGTCACGCTGCTGTAGCCTTCTAAGGATTCGGGAAGGATAATTTGTGCTCCGTTTTCTACCACCTGACAGGAAATCGTCTCGAACTGACTGTCGTCCGCTTGTCCCCTGTAATACTCATATCCTCCATATTCCGCATCTTCCTCTTCCACCTTTGGATCGACAATGTAACGAACCATGCAGTTTTCGTAAACCGCGTTCATGTCAACCCAATCACCGTTTTTGAAAGAACCACTCACCCAAATATCCCATTCTTTAAACTTCAGTCCAGGATACATCTTTGGCATCTCCCGCTCTTTTAAGAGCGTAATCACCTCCTCCTTTCCAATCCCCGGATCAACCAACAGGGCCTGTTCCCTCCCCGGATGATAATAGCGGCCTTCTGTATCATAATAGTGCATCTTGATTCCCAGGAGAATTTTCCCGGTATACTTTGCCGTGCAGCCAATTGCAGCATCCCTGACAATAATCGGACTCCGAGTATTGTAAATCGAATATTCCCATCCGGTAAAGGCCGCATCCTCTGTCATACCATCCGGACGATACTCTTCCAGGCTTTCCAGAAACGCTTCATAAGTCGTTCCTGATTTGACCGCCTGCGTTCTGTTTTCCGCCTTTCTTTCCCCGTCCCTGCCCGCATAGCTATAAGTCAAATGCACCAGATTTTTATCATACTTAGCTTCTATTATTACATAAGAACTGCATATCTGTGTGTCTCCTGTAACATTTTCCGAATACTCTTCTCCATTTATATTGCGGCAGATTTCCCATCCAATCTGTGTTAATCCCGGATACGAGGAACCCATTTCCGGGAACACCACCCCCGCCTCTTTCAAGCTCTTCCGCCTTTCGGTCTTGACCTTCTGAGAGGATATCTCCGTCCAGGTTCCCTCTGCGTTTCTGGCCCGGAAAGAAATCGTGGCGTCATAGGTCTTATTCACAAAGGTGTTGCCATTGTAAACCCTCACATAGTAAGGAGAAGCATTCCATCCTGACAATATGTTTAGCGGCTCATCCGCCCGATTTCCGGCCGCGTCATAAATCGACAAAGAATTGATATACCATTCACAGGGATAGGTATCTTCATCCACTGTAAAAGTTCCGTGATATGCACCGTCCTGCTCGCTATATTCCAATGAAACATAAGCCGAAGAATCCGCAATATCCTCTATCGCATGGAAATTCAAGCCGCCCTCCCGCGCCAATTCCACGTCGTCTGTCGCTTTCACGGTAACTGTAACACGATCTCCCGCCCGAAGGATCTCTCCGTTCTTCTCTAATTCCACAGAAGTGATTACCGGTTTGATCTTATCATTTTTAACATCCTCGCTGACAGTCTTTTTTACCTGAAACCCATTTTGCTCCAGTCCATCCGCCTGAAGCTTAAGCTCTGTTCCTAGACTGCAGACAAAAACCTCAGTAACCGTCCAGGGGCCGTCCGTAAAGTAAGAATCCAGTTCTCCCGTATAGCGATTTCCCGTGCCATCCCTGTATACGCAAAAATAAGTCGTCATACCGTCCGCACTGTTTTTCATCCGGACACAAATCTCACGCACATCCAGAGCCGGTTCCGCTTCTAGGATCACAGACACCGCATCCCCCGTATCCAAAGTCTGTCCATTCTGTTCCAGGGTAAAGGTCTTGACACAGAAATCCGTACCCTCTGTGTTAAACCAGTACAAATATTGGTAATTCTCTCTTATATCTCCATCCGCATAATTGCCGGAATTGTCCGTCACCCGGAGAGAAATAAGCTCCACCTTCCCGGTTCCCACCTCCCCGAGAGTCAACGTCGCTTCGTATCGCTTCTCGCTTT
>CAJUOF010000153.1 GCA_910587905.1 uncultured Lachnospiraceae bacterium | reverse complement strand
TTCAACCGCGGTAGGTCTGTTTAACACGGTCATCAATGTCATCCTTCTGCTCGTCGTGAATAAGATCGTGGCGAAGATGAATGACGGACAGGGAATCTAGGAGGTGCGCCGAGTCGATCTCCACACCCCTGGCGTCCGTCTGAGTCAGGATCATCCCGTCCTGCCCTTTTAAGTATTCTTCATAGATCACTTCCAGGCCGATGATTCCCTGGTTATCCCCCCCGGTAAAGCCCAGGACCTTGGAGGCCAGGCTTCCAAAGGGATAGTACCGTTTATAATCCTCGTCCACCTTGACACCGCTTAAATCACAGGCTCTGATGGCATCCCCAATGGATTTGTCTACGTTGGACTTGATGATCTCTCTGGAACTTACCTTCTCCACCTTTTTTCGGACGGTCTCTTCATCAAGCTCCAGCTTTTCAGAAAGGAGAGCGGTCACCGCGTCCGCGTCCCGCACCTGGCTGTGGATCACCGAAACCGTGCAGACTGTCCGATTATCGGCGATTACCACTCCATTGGCGTCATAGATCTTCCCCCTGGCCGCCTTGATGGAGCGTTCTCTCTCGTGAAGTTCCTCCGCCAAAGCCGTATAATGGGCAGACTGAAACAGCATCAGATACCCCAGCCTGCCCGCCAAAATCCCAAACCCTACCAAAAACACGGAAAAGGTCAGTAAAATTTTAAAACGATGATATGTATAATTGGGAACCATGGTTCCCTCCAAGACAGCTTTTAGTAAAGCTTATTCCGATCACTCCTGAAAAATTCCATTGCTGTAAGCCCCGTTCTCCGCATTTCCCGTCTCCACCGGCTCCTCTCCGCCCTCCGGAGTCTCCCCTCCATCCGGATGTTCTCCGCTCTCAGGCTCAGAAATTCCTCCGCCCTCCGGCTCATCTCCGTTGGCCGGAGCCTCTTCCGGATGTTCTCCGTTTGCAGGATCTTCGGCTCCCTCCGGAATCTCTCCGTTTGCAGGATTTTCGGCTCCCTCCGGTTCGGTCTCCTGCACCGGCGTCTCTCCCGTATCCCTGGTAGGGAACAGATTCAGATAGGGAATGATTGCTTCCCATAAGGATCTGGTCAGGTTGGTCGCATGGCCGCCGGTGGACTGATCCTCCACGTTGGGCTCATCGATCACCACCATCATAAAATATTCCGGATCGCTGGCCGGCACAAAGCTAGCAAAAGACACCACATACTTCCGGTCCGCTCTCGGAAGCTTCTCCGCCGTTCCCGTCTTTCCGCCAATCTCGTAACCGGGAATCGCTGTGGACCATGGACTCTGTTCATCCACCATGGCCGTCATAGCCTTCTTCAAAAACTCAAAGGTACTCTCGCTGATGGTCTCCCTCACCAGAGTTTTGTCGATCGTCTCCACCATGGAGCCGTCCGAGCGGATGATCTCTTTCACCACATGAGGCGTGTAATAATGTCCCCCGTTGATCAGTGAGCAGTGGGCCGCCGCCATCTGGATCACCGTGGCGTTGAAATTCTGTCCAAAGGAATTGGTCACCAGGTCAATCTCCGACATGTCCTCTTTCTTTTTTAAAATGCCGTTTTCCTCTCCGGGCAAATCGATTCCTGTCCTGGTCCCCAAGCCAAAAATCGGTTGATACTTGCAAAAAATGTCTTTGCCGATCTGCTGTCCGATCTGAATCAGCGCGTCATTGCAGGATTCTACAATGGCTCCCTCCAGATCCAGATTCCCATGGCCGGACAGCCTGTGGCAGTTGATCCGCTTTCCTTCCGCATAATCCCAGCCGCCGTCGCAGACGTAGCTGTTGGACGGAGACAGCTTCCCTTCCTCCAACCCGGCGGCAATGGTCAACGGTTTGGCCGTGGAACCCGGTTCATATAAGGTCTGGGTCACGTAATTGGACCAAATTCCCGCAAGAGCTTCCTTTGTCTCTTCCTCGCTCATGGCGGCGATCTCCTCCGCCGTATAATAACCACTGACCGACAAATCCGACGGATTGTTCAGGTCAAAATATGGGTAAGAAGCCATGGCTAAAACTTCTGCATTGTTGGGATTCATGATGATCACCGCTGTATTTTTCGAGCCGATCTCCTCATTAAATTTTTTAATCTGCTCTTCCACGATGGACTGCAGATTCACATCAATGGTAGAAACTATGGTATCCCCATCCACAGCATCCTTGATCACCTGCTCCGCTTCCGAATCCTCATTGATAAAGCGATAATTTCTGCCGGCAATCCCTGCCAGCCGATCATTGTAGTACTGCTCGATCCCATAGCTTCCGGAAGCGCCGTCCTTAGACGAAAAACCGATCAAATCACAAGCCAAGGTAGAATATGGATAGATCCGTTTGTATTCTGTCTCAAACC
>CAJUOF010000152.1 GCA_910587905.1 uncultured Lachnospiraceae bacterium | reverse complement strand
TCTTATTTTCCCGCAGATCTTCTCAAAGGAACTTCGAAGATTTCGGAAAAATCCCCTGAAGAGATCCCGGATCTTTCGAAGAAACGCCAAAAGCTTTTGCAGAGGACTCTTCTTGTCCTCTTTCTTTTCTGCTTCTTTTTCCTCTTCTTTTTCTTCTTCCAAGGCTTTCGGCTCCGCCTCGGCCGTCCCCAGAAGCGCATCCTGCGGGAACTCTTCCCGGCCGGAGCCTTCCGCCTGCCCCCGCCGTTCCCCCATTCTTTCTTCTGCTTGTTCTCTCTGTTCTTCCACCGGTTTTTCCGGTTTTTCTGCCTGTTCTGTCTGTGCCCTCTTCTCCCGCCGCTTTTCCTTTTTCCGGCTCTTTTCTGCCGGTTCCTCCTTCCGGCGCCCCTTCCTGCCGCCGAGGGGGATCCCGAAGAGCCGCACCTTTACCTGCGTCCCCTCACTCCCTGCCAGGATGCGGACACTCACAAGCCTGAGCAGCCAGGAGACCCTGGCCTTCACCAGATATTCCGGCGCTTCCTCCGCCTCCTTGTCGTATTTCCCGGAAGCTGAAAACTCATAGCGCAGGGGGACGAAGAGAACCGCAAGAAGGACCGCAAGGATCAACGCCAGGATAATGAGAACCACGATCCCGATCACCTTCAAAATGCCCCATATGATAGAAAGCATCACATCACGTCCTCACTTTTTCCATCCTCTGCCGCCCTCCGTTCCCATTCTCGGTAAAGCACCTCCCCCGGAAACTCCGGGTGCTCCAGGAAATCGTCGCCCAGATAGGAACTCACATCGGTCGCCCCGGTGGCCCGGTAAGCCTCCATAATGATCGTCCCGGCAAGCTCCATGGCCTCCGTCTTCGTCCAGGCTGCTCCCACCGCATAGAGCGGGATCCTTTTATAGTGGGCCTGGGAGAGGACCGGCTGAGGAAGGATGTCCAGCACGTTGGCCCTGTTGGAGGGCAGGACCAGCAGATAGAGCTTCGGATGGAGTCCTCCCTCCAGCTTTTTTAATATGTTTTTTTTACTTCGGGCTTCCTCGCCCAGGTACAGACTCCTGTACCAACGGATATTTTCATTCATGTTTATCCTGCTCTAAAATGCAACGGCGCAGAAGGTCGAGCGCCTGCACCACCGCCTGCTCCCGGATCTTTCTCCGGTTTCCCGTAAAATGGAACTCCCTCACGGAAACCCTCCCCTTCAGATAACAGGAGATATAGGTCAGTCCCCTCGGTTCCTCCTGGGAATCCTCCGGCCCGGCAAAGCCCGTCACCGCCACGCAGGCGTCGGTTCCTGCCGCCAGGGCGCCGCCCTCCGCCATCTCCCTCGCCGTCTCCTCGCTGACCGCCCCGTGGGCTTTCAGGGTCTCCTTCTTCACTCCGAGGGCCTTGCGCTTCGCCTTGTTGGAATAGGTGACAAAGCCCTCTTTAAAATACTCCGACGCCCCGGCCACGTTGACCAGCCGCCCGGCCACGAGCCCGCCGGTCATGGATTCCGCCGTGGCCGCCGTGAGGCCCCGTTTCCTCATGAGCTTGATCACCACGTCCTCCAGCTCCTCCGCCTCTTTCGTGGAATAGACATGGATGCCGAACCGCTTCCTGAGTTCCTTCACCACCGGCTTCACCAGGCGCTTTCCCTCCTCCTCGTCGGCCGCCCTGGCCGTGATGCGCAGATGCACCTCCCCGGTCTTTGCGTAGGTGGCGATGGTGGGATTGGTCTGGGAATCAATGAGGTCCAAAATCATGGTCTCCGCCCGGCTCTCCCCGATGCCGCAGACCTTCACCATCTTCGAATAGATGGTATCCGGCTGAAGCGTTCTGAGATAAGGCTCCACTTTCTGGGAAAACAGAGGGATCAGCTCGTTCGGCGGCCCCGGGAGCAGAATGGCCGTCTTCCCGTTTTTTTCAAGGATCAGCCCCGGCGCAGTACCGTTGTCATTGTCAAGGACCTGCGCCCCCACCGGCACCACCGCCTGCTTCCAATTGTTTTCGGTGACGTTCTTTCTCCTCACGGATTTAAAATAAGCGGAGATCCGTTTTCTGGTGCGGGTGTCCTCCTCCAGGGAAAAGCCCATGACCTTCGCACAGACCTCCTTGGTCATGTCGTCCTCCGTGGGCCCCAGGCCTCCGGTCAGGATCACCACGTCCGAACGGTCAAGGGCCTGGCGGATCGACTCCGTCATCCTCCCCTCATTGTCGCCCACCACCGTGTGACGATACACGGAAAATCCCAGGGCCGCACACCGCCTCGACAGGTACTGGGCATTGGTATTGGCGATGTTGCCGAGCAAAAGCTCCGTCCCCACCGCCAAAATCTCTACGACCATCTCATACCTTCCCTTCCTTCAACACATGGACGTTCTGACGGATATATTCCTCCAGGGAAATCACCGTCAGCGCCAGCGCCAGATAGATAAAGATCTCCGTCAAAAGCCAGAGCTCCCCGATGTCCAGAATGACCAGGATGGTCATGATCATCTGGGAGACCGTCTTGAATTTCCCCCACATGTTGGCGGCGATGACCACTCCATTGTCGGAGGCCACCAGGCGGAAACCACTGATGATGAATTCCCTCGCCATGATGATGATGACGATCCAGGCCGGAAGCTCCCCCAGCTCCACGAAGCAGATCAGGGCCGAACAGACCAGGAGCTTGTCCGCCAGGGGATCCATGAATTTGCCGAAATTGGTCACCAGGCCGCGCTTCCTCGCAATGTGGCCGTCCAGATAATCGGTAAAGCTGGCGACGCAGAAAAGCGCCAGGGCAATCAGCCTCCCCGTATAGCCCCACCAGTCCGTCAACATGAAAAATACAAAAAACGGGATCAGAAGCACCCGCAATATGGTCAGTTTATTGGGCAGGTTCATCTTCATCGCACAATTCTCCTATCAGATCATATTCCAGAGCTCCGGTCACTCTCACCCGGACAAACATCCCGCTCATCAGTTCAAGTCCCGTGTTCACAAAAATATATCCGTCTACGCCGGGCGCGTCCATGTAGGTCCGCCCCACGTAGGCCTCCTCGTCGGCCACCTTTCCCTCGATAAAGACCTCCAGTTCCCGGCCGATCATGGACTCCCCGTGGGCGAGGGAGATCTCCTGCTGGAGTTCCATGACGGCGTCCCGCCTGGCAAGCTTCTCCTCCTCCGGGATCTGTCCCTCCATGGCGGCCGCCGGCGTGCCCTCCTCCTGGGAATAAGGGAAGACCCCCAGCCGCTCAAACTCCATCTCGTCCACGAAGTCCAGAAGCGCCTCCACGTCCTCCTCCGTCTCCCCGGGGAATCCGGTGATCATGGTGGTGCGGACGGCCATGTCCGGGATCTCCTCCCGGAGCTTCCCGATGCGGGCCGTGATCTCCTCCCGGTTCGTCCTCCGGCCCATCCGTTTTAAAATCCGGTCGCTGGCATGCTGGATGGGAACGTCCATGTAATGACAGACCTTCGTTTCGGTTTTGATGGTCTCGATCAGCTCGTCGGTGATCTCCTCCGGATAGCAGTAGAGAAGCCGGATCCAGTGGATGCCGGAGATTTCGGCCAGCCCCCGAAGCAGCGCCGGAAGCCGTTTCTCCCCGTAGAGGTCCACGCCGTAGAGGGTGGTCTCCTGGGCCACCAGGATCAGCTCCCGGACTCCTTTTTCCGCCAGCTCCCCCGCTTCTTTTAAGAGCGCTTCCATGGGAACACTCCGGTAAGCGCCCCGGACACTCGGGATCACGCAGTAGGTACAGTGCTTGTCACAGCCCTCCGCGATCTTTAAATAGGCATAGTGGCCGCCCGTGGTGACGATGCGGCCTCCAGCCGTCTTCCTGGAACGGCTGACGTCCTCGAAGACGGCCTCCCGCCTCCCGCCCAGGGCTTCCTCCACCACGGAAACGATCCGGTCACAGGATGCCGTCCCCAGGATGCCGTCCACCTCCGGTATCTCCTTTAAAACCTCGTCCCGGTATCTCTGGGCCAGGCAGCCGGCGGCGATCAGGACCTTGCAGCGTCCCGTCTCCTTCTGCTTCGCCATCTCCAGAAGGGTGTTAATGCTCTCCTCCTTGGCGTCACCGATAAAGCAGCAGGTGTTGACGACGATCACCTCCGCCTCCGTCTCGTCGTCGGTGAAGGTAAACCCGGCCTCCGAGAGAAGCCCCAGCATCTCCTCGGAATCCACCAGGTTTTTATCACAGCCCAAAGATACAAACAAAAGCTTCATCCTGTCCTCTTTTCTTTATTCCTCGATTTCGTCCTCCGGAATGTCGTCCTCCCCGACCACCCGGACCAGAGTCTCATGGATCTCCTCCACGGCGGTGGAGAGGGGCTTGTTGGAGGGGGCGTCCACGAGGGCCCTGTCCCCGGCGATGAGCTGCCTCGCCCGCTTGGCCGTGGCGATCACGATGGAATAACGGCTCTGGACGATGGGCTCCTCCCCCGGCGCCACCTCACTGTTGACAGCATTGATCAGGTCAGTATATGACGGATGCAACATAATCTCTTATTCTCCTTCCACAAAACGTTTTAAGTCAAGCTTAATGTCATCCAGGAGCTCCCCGTTGACACGCATTTTCCGATGCTCACACTGCATGATCTGGTGAAGCTCCTCCACACAGGTGGGAAGATCATCGTTGATCAACAGATAGTCGTAGGCCCCCATAGACTCCGATTCCTCCACAGCCCGGAGGAGCCGCTTCTCCACTTGTTCCACACTCTCCGTACCGCGGCCAAGAAGCCGCTCCTTGAGCACGGCCGCACGGGGCGGTGCCACAAAGACCAGAATGGCCTCCGGATATTTCTCCTTGATCTGCAGGGCGCCCTGGACTTCGATCTCCAGAATCATGTCCTTTCCCTCATCCAGACGCTCGAACACATAATCCCTGGGCGTGCCGTAATGACGTCCCACATATCCGGCCCACTCCATGAGCCTGCCCTCCGCCTCCATGACGGAAAATTCCTCCTCTGAAATAAAGAAATAGTCTTTTCCGTGGACCTCGCCTTCCCTGGGGGGCCTGGTGGTCACAGAGACGGAGAGCGCATACTGTTTATACTGCTCCATCAAACGGCGGACCACCGTTCCTTTTCCCACGCCGGAAAAACCGGAAATTACAAGGATAAGCCCTCTCTTATTCATCGTCCCCCTCCTTCTCCAATCCTCTGCCCGGATTCCCGGCCTCATTGAATCTGCCGGCAATGGTATCCGGCAAGAGTGCCGAGAGCACCACGTAGCCGCCCTCCATGACCACAAGCCCCTTGGTCTTTCTCCCCTGGGTGGCGTCAATGCTCCGTCCCTCGTCTTTCGCCGCCTGGACCATCCGTTTTCCCGGAGCGGAGTCAGGGCTCACTACCGCCAGCACTTTGTCCGTATGGATCACATTTCCATATCCGATATTAATCAGTCTTCCCACGTCTGTCACCGTTTCTGTCTTACCGTCTATACTCACGGATCTATGTTTGTCTATTCGATATTCTGAATCTGCTCCCGCACCTTCTCAATGGCCGTTTTGAGTTCAATGGCCGTGCCGGAAATCTCCAGATCGTTGGCCTTTGAGAGGATCGTATTGGCTTCCCGGTTCATCTCCTGGGCAATGAAGTCCAGCTTCCTCCCGATGGCATCCCCCCGCTCCAGAGTCGCCCGCATGGTTTTGATATGGCTCCTTAAGCGAACCGTCTCCTCGTCGACGCAGATCTTGTCGGCAAACAGAGTCACCTCCGCGGCGATTCGGTTCTCATCGATGCCGCTCCCCTCTAAAAGCTCCTGCACCTTTTCCTCCAGCCTTGCCCGGTATTCCTTGAGAATCTGGGGAGAACGCTCCTCAATCTCTCCGATCCAGCCTTCCATGTCCTGAAGCTTCCCCGTAAGGTCCGAAAGAAGGTGCTCTCCCTCCTTCGTCCTCTGATCCACAAATTTCTCTAAAGCGCCGGTAAAGGCCTTCTCCAAAAGCCTCCACAGCGCTTCCTCGTCCTCCTCGGACTGGCCTGTGGAAATCACTTCCGGGTAGCGGGACAGGGCAGAGACCGTCACGTCATTCTCGATGGCGAACCGCTCACTCATCTGTTTAAAAATATCCATGTATTCGTTGGCCAAAGCCTCATTATAATTCAGGCTCACGGCTTTCTCAGAAAAGGTCTCGCAGGTGACATAGATATCCACCTTTCCTCTTTCGATATCCTTCTTTAACAATTTTCGGATGTTCGCCTCAAAGGGATTGAACTTCTTGGGCATCTTGAGCCCCAAGTCCAGATACCGATGGTTCACCGACTTCATCTCAACCTGAATCTTATAATCCTCGTCTGCAGCTTCGCCTCTGCCGAAGCCTGTCATGCTCTTCACCATTTTCTCGTTTCCTTCCACGTAACCCGATCGAATGCTTCGCAATCTAATCTATTATAATTCATTCAGTAGTACAAGTCAATGACTGCCATGCCGTTTTTTCCGGACTTTCCTCATCCACACATTCTGTTTTCTGACGGCCAGGCGAAACTGAGCAGCGAGGATCTCCGCCGAACGAATCTCTCTCCTGACCGGCCGCTCTCCTCCGTACACCAGCTTTTCCATTCGCCGGACTGTGCGCTCATAAAGCGCCCGGTCGAAGGGTGGGGTCTCGTCCTCGGGAAGCTCAAAGGGAAGGTCCGAATGAAAATCCGGATACAGCCTCCCCGCCATTTCCATGATCCTTTGATAGAGGAACAAAAACTGTTCCTCCCTTGTCATCCTCAGATACCGGCCTCTGAAGGACAAGCTCCGTATCAAAGACACGCATCTCAGCAGAAGGAAAAGAGACAGAAAACTTAAAAAAAGTACACTTCTCCTGGTCTTTTCCGGTCTGACCAAATCTTCCATTTCCTCGGGAAGCTCGTAGCTCTCCTCTCTTTGGATACCTGCCACATCCGTTCCGGTTCCCCCGAAGTCTTCCCTTGGAACTGCAACCACAACATCGGCCTCGTAAGCCTCCTCGTAAAAACCCGGAGTGACCTCCACCGCCATCCAGCCCATGCCATCCACATAGACTTCTGCCCACGCATGAGCATTTTTTTCTGAGAGAAGGACCTGATTTCCTTCTGTCTGTGCGGCCTGCTCTTTTGTGAGCACATAGCCCTCCGCGTAACGGGCCGGGATTCCTGCCGCCCGGTAGACAAGCACGGCCACCGACGCATAGTAAGCTGCATTGGCCTTCCTGCCCCCATCAAGAAACCACTCTAAAAACTCCCGGTTTCTTGGCACCGGATCTGGTACTTCCCTGTATTCTGCCAAGATCTGCAACACTGCCCGGAGCCTGGATGTGACCGAATAAAGCCCACCTGCCTCCTGATCCCCTCCCTGAAAAAATACCAGATCAATCGCTGCCTTTTGACTCTCGTCCAGTTCCAGATAACGATCATAGACAAAGGAACGGTACATAAGCTCTGCCTGCCTGAACCGGCCGGCGCCTTCCCCCCGATAGAGCCACCTGCCAGGCTGGCTGGTCTCCGCATGACTCTGCACCGGATAGTAGGTAAACGAATAGTCCTTTTCGCCGAACCACCCGGATGCTTCCATGGACCAGTCCTGTTGAAACGCACCGTCTGCCGAAAGATCAAAGGCCACTGTCTCGGGAAGATAGACGTACCGCCTGCTCGCCCCGATATTTTTCACCGTCACCTCGGCCGTCCGTCCGGCTCCCTCCGGTGAAGCGTTCTGATAAGCTGCATACTGCTTTCCCGGATCAAATCCCTGTTCCCTAAGCCAGGAGAGCATCCCTGCATATTCGTCCTCATAGGCTTTTGCCGAAAAGGGTTTCCACTGATTTCCCGCATATACAGAGCCAACAAAGCCCCGAAGATAGAGGGGGGCGGTCTCTTCCATCTCAAGCTCCAGCCGTTTTTCCTCCCCCTCCAGCATCGAGAAGGCTCTGGTCAGATCCCCCCGGGGAAGAGAGTCCGTACCGAAGCGAAAGGACTCCATTCCAAGCTTCACCGAACGCTTAAATTCTGCGGAGATACTCTGCCACTGATTTCCGAGGTGAGGCACAGAAAACAGGAAAAGAAGAATCGCCGCCACCACAAAGGGCGCCACCAGGCCCACACGAAGTCGGAGAGAGCCATCCAGCCCACACCAGGCAGCCAACCAGCCGACGATTAAGACAGCCAAGACAGAAAACGGCAGACCCAGGCCCAAGAGCAGACAGGCGCACAGAGGCACGAACACCAGCAGAGTCAAAAACAGCAAGCGCTTTCTCTCCACCAGCTCACAGACCGCAGCGGCAGCCAAGAGGGAGAGGATGAACTCTGCCGTGTGAAGATCTGCTTCTGTGTACCCGGAAGGGACGCTTCCACCATAAAACGTGCCAAACGCCTGATTCCAAAGGGAGAGCACGGCCCTAGCCCAGCCGTAAAATCCCCGAACCGCACTGGGACGAAACACAAAAAACCACACCACGGCCACGAGAAGACAAAACAGGCTTCCATAAGACCGCCCTCCTGAGACACCATTTCCTGCAAACGCCACAAAAGCTGCCAGTACGGCTGCAAGGATCGGCAGAAAAGAGAGCCGGATTTCTCCAAGCACAAAGAAGATCGCCGTCACTCCTGCTGCGATCCCCATCCCGCTTAAGGCCCCTGTCAAAATGGCGCCCACCCTGCCGGATTCCTTTTTCTGTTTTTCTTTCAGTACGATCATACCCTGCTTTTCTTTCATTTTCCTCTCATTTTCCCGTCCTGTTAAAGGGGGATGACAAACTCCCCACTCCTCAGTTGCCCGACGGGAAGTCCCACCGTCGTATAGCCGCCGTTTCCAGAAAGATAGCCGGCGGAATTTTCCGATGCCAGAAGGACAGAGAAATCCACCAGTCCGGACAGCGTTCCGGCCACTGCCTCATGAACTGCCCCTGCCACATAGACCACTTTCGTGTACTGACGGTAAAGCTGTCTGTCCAGAAACGATAACAACACTTCGTCTCCATTTTTTTGGAGCGGATGATCCATCAGCCCCAGGAGCATTTCCTCATGACCGCGCAGAGAATCCACCGGCACACACTGAATCGTTCCCCCGGAAAAGTACCCCACAAAGTGGGCAATATCCTGGCTCAGCAGAGCACGGCTCAGGGAAACTCCCAGATCAAACACCCCGCCTGCAATCTCCCACCCCACCTCCTTCTCTCCATAGACAAAGGCGGGCGCAAGAAGAATGAGCGTATGATAATTCACCGGGCGGCCAAACTCCCGGACAATGAGCTGTTTCATTTTTCCGGACAGCTTCCAGTGAATACTCTGAAGCGGATCCCCCTCCCGGTATTCCCGCAGGCCGAACACCTCACTGACATCCGTTCCGCTCTTTCTGCCGTCATAAATATCCCCTGTCTGTTCCCGCTCCCGGTTCCGGTTTAAGGACACATACATGGGCACCTCGAAGGGATACACCGTATAGAGAAATTCCTTTTTGGGAGACCGTTTACTGGAAAACAGCCCCAGAGGGTCATGACAAAAAAGTCTCTCCGCCCGGACAGACAAATTTCCACAGAGGGAGGTGTCCAGAGAAAGACGATATTCCTGCCGTCGTCCGTTGCCCGGTTCCAGCAGACAGGACAGTTCTTTTCTGATGCCAAACACGCGGTTTTCACAGATCAGCTCCACCCACACCTTCCCCGCCGGAGGGATCAGGGGATACTCCATCTCAATGGTCACTTCCATTTCCTGTCCACAGCGGCAGCTCGCCCGTGTGCCTTTCAGGGAAAGACAGACGCCTCTGCCAGACAGATAGAGACAGAGTCCGGAGAGAATCGGAAGAATGCACAGAAGAGAAAACAGCACAAATGCCATCCTCCCGCCTCCCCACAAACCGCACAGAAGGACCGCGAGGCTCGCAAACAGATACAACATCCGATGGGTTCTCATAGGCTTCTTTTCTTTTTGCCGGGCATTTCCGGCACATCCGTTGTTTTCATGATCTGTTCCAGCAGTCCTCTCACCGTCTGCCCCTCCATCTTTGCCTGTGGCTTTAAAATAACCCGGTGGGTACACACGTCCAAAAAGACGGCCCGCACATCCTCCGGCACCACATAATCCCGCTCCCCGAGGAGTGCCTTTGCTCTCGCCATCCGGGATAAGGCGATGATTCCTCTGGGGCTCACACCCAGTTCCACTCCGTCCTCCTCCCTCGTCCGCTCACACAAAATCGTCATGTAGCGCAGCACCGGTTCCGTCATTCGGATGGCCGCCAGATAATTTTGGACCTCCAAAACCATATCTCTCGTAACCACCGGCTGAACCTCATCCATGGAATTCCGACTCCGCTTTTCATCCAAAATCCGGATCTGATCTTCCGTGCTTGGATAGCCGATGGAAAGCCGTATCATAAACCGGTCCAGCTGAGCCTCCGGCAACGGCTGGGTTCCGGACATTCCCACCGGGTTCTGGGTCGCAATGCAGACAAAGGGCTTCGGCAAAAGGTAGGTGACCCCGTCCACCGTCACATTTCCCTCCTCCATGGCCTCTAAAAGAGCAGACTGGGTCTTCGGAGAGGTACGGTTGATCTCATCTCCCAGAAACAGGTTGGTGTGAACTGCCCCCGGCCGATAAATGACTCCGCCGTCTCCCTGACCCGGAAGCGTATAGCCTGTAATATCCGACGGCATCGTATCTGGTGTAAACTGAACCCGTCGGTAATCCATGCCGAGCGCTCTGGAAAAGCCCAGAGCCAAGGTCGTCTTTCCCACACCGGGAGTATCCTCGAGAAGAATATGGCCACCGGCATAAATGGCCATCAGAACCTTCTCAATGACAGCTTCCTTTCCCATCAGCACTTTGCCGACTTCCCTCATAATCTGTTCTGACTGTTTAATGATCATTGTCCTTCCGGTATCCCTTCTATTTCCATCGATTCCATTTCCGGCGATTTTGTTTCTACTGATTTTGGCTCCGCGGGTTCTGTCACCGAGTCCGTCGGCTCCGCCTGTTTGGTCTCCGGTTCCGCTGCCTCCGATTCTGCCGATCTTGCCTCCGGTTCCGTTGCCTCCGATTCTGCCGGCTTTGTCTCCGGCTGTTTCGGCTCCGGTTCCGCCGGTCTTGTCTCCGGCTCCGACTCTGCCGATTTTATCCCTGTCTCTCCCGGCTCTGTCGGCGCCGGAAAGATACGCAGATGTGCACCGTCCTCCGTCTTCAAAAGCTTCTCCGGATGTTCGCCGAGCCAGATCTTCCATGCCTCCAGATAAGCCAGATACACCGCATCGCCGCTTTCCTTCGAATCCGGCACATAGAGGATGAGGCCTTCCGGAGTCTCCGGCTCCTCCCACGCCGGCGGCACTTCTGACTGAACAGTCAGGGTGAGCTCACGCCCCTCCCTCCCGCCAAACGCCTGACCGCCGACCTTCTCAACCGTCTGCGGCAGAAGCATCGTCCGAAGGCTATGACATCCATAAAAGCTCTTCGCTCCAACGGCCGTGACCTGCCCCCCTGCATCGCCCCAGCCCACGGTTTCCAGGGAAACACAGCCGGCAAAGCAGGAATCTGACACCGGTGCAGCCGTATACCAAAATGCCTGCGTCAGCCCGCTCCCCTCAAAGGCGGAAGCTCCCAAATCCTTCACGGAAGTATGCAAGTAGGCATAAGTCATGGAACTGCAGCCATAGAAAGCCTGCTCTCCGATCCGTTCCAGGAAATAGTAATAGTAGTAGTTCATTCCGCCCGACGGGTAACTATAATACAATACCGTCCCCAGGGAGTTGCAGCCATAGAAGGCCCTCGCCCCAAAGGAAGTCAAATTATGTCCGGCACCGTTTGCCCCAAAAGTTTTTAAGTTCAGACAGCCTTCAAAACAGGAATCCGGCACCGAGGCGGAGGTGTTCCAGGACACCTGAGAAAGGCTCGTGCAATCTGCGAAAGCCTGCGCTCCGACGTTTGTGACACCCGCTGGAACGACAACTTTTGTAAGCGCGGTGCTCCCCGCTGCCGCTCCGCCGTAGACGGAGGTGACATAGCTGGGGATTGTGAGTGTTTCCATATCCATCGGGATATCCAAAAGCCTCGTAGAATTGGTGTCAAATACCAGGCCGGAAGTGGTGACGGAATACTTCTCCGACGTTCCAAGGAGCTTCCGCACCTGCCCTCCCCAGACAGCCTGACAGTCAGCCAGAGCCTCCGGTTTCACGAACACCGAGCAGCTCTTCGCAACTCCAAGCGCCTCCGCCTGCGGTAACCTGCCATAGGAAATGACAACCTTCAGCTTTGGAGCTGCCGCAAATGCCCCCTCCGGCAGCCGTTCCAAGCTCTCCGGCAGCCGAATCGCAGTCATCCCTCCACAGCCGTCAAAGGCGCCCTCCGCCACCGAGGAAATCTCCAGGGAAGAAAGGTCCACGAACGAAGAGGTTGCCAGGCAGGTTAGGAGGACCGTCCTCCCCTCCTCGTCCGCCTGGTAAACTCCCAGAGCATCAGACCAGAAAAAGGGACTCTCCTCGCCCTTCCTCCTGTAACCCTTTTTTCCATCCTCCGCCCAGCATTCATACTCCTCCTGGGCATTTTCTGCTGTGTTTAAAATCTGTAAACCGGCCTCTCCGCCGTAGCGCTCAGTTAGGGCCAATCCCCATGTCATCAGATATGCCTCATACACCTGATTCTTCACCGAATCCGGCACCAGAATCTTCGTGGTTGGCTCCCCCAGTTTCTTTTCCAGATTGTAATCCAAACGAATAAAGGTCGCGTTTGTGACGGATGGCGGCCTCTTGGCCTCCACTAAAATCCGACGGGAAAGAGGGTTTTCCCCATCCTTCGGAGTCTGGTAATCAAAAACCATGCTCCCAAGCGTCTTGACACTCTCCGGCAGAAGGATGGTCTCCACGGCGGACTCTCCAAAGGCAAAATCTTCGATCTCCTCCACCGTATCCGGAAGCGAAACCTGTTCCATTTTGGAGCGGTAAAAGGCACTCTCCCCAATCACCGTCAGGTTCTCCGGCCATGTGTCCACAGTCTTCTTGGCGGCCGGGACTGCGTAAAGCGTCATCGCCCCATTCTCTTCTTTTTGATATAAGAGTCCGTCCACACCGGCATAATGGGGATTCTCCCCCGACACGACAAATTTTTCCAGGGCAAGAAAACGATTCCCCGTCTCCACAACAATCCGCTCCACCGTTTTTGGAATCACAATGGTCCGGATCGTCTCATTGTTGGAGAGCATCACCAGATCCAGGGCCTTTGTACCATCCGGCACCACATAAGTACTGCTCTCCCCTGTGTAATCCCAGGAGATGTCCCCGTTTCCGCCAAAATGCTCCTTGTCCGTATAACTTGGAACCGTATTTCCGTTCTCGTCCTTCACAAATCCCTCAAAATACTGCCCCTCATCATTTTTCCCACTGTTGTCCACGACCCAGGCCAGAGCTTCATCCTCACTTTCAAACTCTTTCTCCTGACCGTCGATCATCACGGAAAATTTGGGAGGCCCGGGATCCGGCTTTGGTGTTTCCCCTCCGTCGGAGGGGCCTTCCCCCTCTCCAGGCTCTTCTTCGTTTCCGCCGGGATGTTCCTCATCTCCCGGCTTCTCCCCTCCGGAGGGGGGCTCGTTTTCTTCTTGACCCGGACCTTCACCGCCTGGAGATCCCCCGGTTCCTCCCTCCGGCTTTCCGGGAAGTACGGAGGGCAGATTCCCGGAAGGTTCCCCCTCCGGCCTCACAGACACGTCAACCGTCTCGGAAGGCTTAAGCTCCTGTGTCACTCCATTTGGCAGGACAATCTGTTCCCGGTCAGAAAAAGGCGAACTCTCGTCCTCCAGGTTCGGAGCCTCCTCCGATTCCTCTTCCGTCTCTTCTGCTTCCGTCTCCTCCTCTGTCTCTTCTTCCCCGCTCTCTTTGTTTACCTCCCGGCCGTCCTCCCCTTCCCCGGACAAATCATAACCGGTCCGGTCGGGGATATCATAATAGCTGGAAGAAAATGCAGGATCGACCTCCCAGGGCTCAAAGTCTGTCTCTCCCCCGGCTGCTCCCCTGACCACCACAATAGCCATGACAGTGAGGACCAGGACGACCCATGCACCTGCGAAATGTCTGCGCATATCATCAAACCATTTCTTTCCCTTACGCTTCACCTTTCCGTCCTCCCTATGGTCCTCACCAGCTCGTCAAAGTCAATGGGCTTTGAGACATGCCCATTCATCCCGATGGAGACGGAGCGCCGTTTGTCCTCCACAAAGGCATCTGCGGACAGGGCATAGATGGGAATGCACCCCGCATCCTCTCTGTCAAGCCGGCGGATCGCGGCCGTGGCCTCCCACCCGTTCATCACCGGCATCTGGATATCCATCAGGATCGTATCATAATACCCCGGCTCATGACCGGAAAATAAATCCAGTGCTTCTTTTCCATCTGCGGCCCGCTCCACGAAGGCTCCAAGCTCCTCCAGGATGCTGATGGCGATCTCCGCGTTGATCTCATTGTCCTCCGCCATCAAAAGTCTCATCCCTTCCACCGTATATTCGTTTGCAGGCTCCGCCTCCACTACCGGCGCTGTCTTTTCGATGACTCTGTCCTCAACCATTCCCTGGGGATGGGACCGGTCAATGGGAAACGCCAGATATACATTAAAATCGCTTCCCTTTCCCACCTGACTGTCCACCACGATATGCCCCTCCATCAGGCGCACCATATTATCGGCAATGGCCATGCCAAGTCCACTCCCACCATAGCTTTTCGCTATGGATGCCGTCTCCTGCTCGAAAGGCTTAAAAATCCGTTTTAAAAATTCCGGCTCAATCCCTTTCCCGGTGTCCCGCACCCGAATCATGAAATGAACCTTATCCTCCAATCGGTTCATCTGTCGGAAGGTCACGGTGATCTGTCCGCCGGCCGGTGTAAATTTCACCGCATTGGACAGGAAATTCACCACCACCTGGGAGAGTCTGAGCTCATCGCCGATCACCCTGCGCACATCAAAATCGAGAAGCTCCATCTTGAAAACGACTCCTTTTTCCTCGATGGTCTTCTGAAACATGGTCCGAATCTTCTCTGCAAACTCAAACAGGTCGAAAGGCTCCTTCGCGAGCTCCAGCTTTCCGCTCTCAATGCGGGACATGTCCAGAATGTCGTTGATCAGACCCAAGAGGAATTGGGAAAGGCTCTCCGCCTTTTCCAGGTATTCCCCGATCATCCGGTATTCTTCTGTGCTTTTACAGTGATCATCCATGCGGGAGGCACTCATTTGGCTCAGCGCCAGCATGCCCAGGATCCCGTTCATGGGCGTGCGGATCTCGTGGGACATGTTGGAAAGAAAATCCGTCTTGTAACGCACATCCATCTCCGCCCTTCGAATCTCACCCCGAAGCCGCTCCATTTCCTCCTGCTCTCTGGTATTGTCCCGAAAACGAAACAGATAGACATTTCCCTCTTCCGGAACTGTCACCTTAAGCTCATAGGAAACCTCCGCCCCGTTCGAGCTCTGTCCCACAAAACTCTGACAAAGTTCCCCTTCTCCGCCCCACCTCTTCCATTTCTCCATAAACTCCCGTCGGTATCCTTTTGTGGTGATCCGGCTGAGAGCTTCGATATCTGCCTGAATCTCATCTTCCCGAATTCCCCAAATCCGCTCTGCATTCCCACTCAGGTACAGCAGACGCTTATCTTTTCGCCCCAGAGTCATATAAATGGTATCTCCGGAACCAAATATGTCCTGAAAAAACATCCGCTCGTATCGAAACCGCCTTCTGCTCTCTGCCTCCCTCTGTCGAACGGAAAGCCCATGTGCCACCGCCGATAACACCAACCACAAAAGAAAAAGTGCTGCGACAGCAACATATAACCATTGATCGAGTTTCAACCCCATATCTGTTACTCCTTTAAAGACCCACTTCCCCTTTTCTCCAAAATCCGCAAAAAAATTGGCATACTTTTGGACATTATTCTCATTCATTATAACCTGACAGAGAAAAAAAGACAACAAAAAACAGGCTGTGAAAACAGAGCCCTGCTTCCCAGCCTGTCTTGACACCGAACGTGTTATACCGAAACAGAAACCGTCTCCGGCGCAGATTCTGCAGGAACGATCTCGCCGGCAGCCGTATAGACACAACTCCCCGGTTCCAAACTTCCTGGCTCCAAGCTTCCCGATTCCAGAGAAGCAGCCGCCTGCTTTCCGTCCTCGCTCACCTCCAAAGAGTCCACCGGCTCTGCCGCCGCAGCATGGTTCTCCGAAGCCTCTTCTGTCCGTGCCTCCAGCGCTTCTTTTTCTGCCGCCCGCTGTTCTGCGAGCTCCTCCAGCCGCTTTTCCTCGGCCTTCTTCGCTTCTTCCGCCTCTTTTTCCATTCCCTTGGCAGCCTTTTCCTGATAAGCCTCCGCCTGTTTGGTGACTGCTCCCGCGTAGCCAAGAGCCCGCTCCATAGCCGCTTTGTTGCCCTTTCGCTCCGCCTCGCCGGCCGCCCGCATGGGAGTATCCACAAGTTTTGCATTCATCCCAGCCCCCATGAGGCCCTCCATTGTCAGTACGTGCATTCTGCATCCTCCTTTCCTCACGTCCTACCCTTCTTTTCGGCGGCGCCGGCAGAACTCATTAGCTTTCTGTCACAAATGTCCTGTTTCATGTCGTATGTGGACTGTCTCTGCCGGATTAACCGGCAGAAGCAGCAGGCTTGTGAACACACCCTCACTCTCTTCCAGCTCCATGGTTCCCTGATAGGTTTCGACAATATCCCTCACGTTCTGAAGACCAATCCCATGCCTTCCGCTTTTCCTTCCCGTTTTTCTCGACCGTTCCTCATCCCCGTCCCTCCGGCCGACACTGTTTTTCATCTCCAGCAGAAAACACTGGCGCACCATCCCGGCCTGGAGCCGCAGAAAACGGCCGCCCTCCTCCGAAATCCCCTCGCAGGCTTCCAGAGCATTGTCCAGCAGATTGCCGAAGAGGACACAAAGATCAAATTCCCGGATCCTGCAGTCCTTCGGGAGGCTGACACTGCACTCCCATCTGATATGAAGTTCCTCTGCCTGTTCCTTCTTCCGCCAGAGAAGGGAATCGACAACCGGGCTCCCGGAAGCCTCCCCTCCGGCTCTTAAGCCTCCCTTCTCCTCCATGGCCTTTAAGTACGCTTCCATTGCCTTCGCATCTCCCTCTCTCAAAAGTCCCTGAAGGGCGATCACGTGATTCTTTAAGTCATGGCGGAGCCGCTCCATCTGCCGGTACTGATCTGTGAGCATCTGATAAGCCGCGAGCCGGCAATGGTAGCGTCCGCTTCTCTGCTGCTCCTCATAGGTCCGGTGCATGCCGAGGACACAGACTCCCGCCCCGGTCAGGGACAATGCCGTCAGGACGCAGATCTCCCCGTGGCTGAAAAGCTGAGCCTGGTACAGATCCCCCTGTCCCCGAAGTAAGATCCCGTTGCTGGCACACCAGTCGGCGACATCGATCAGGACCGTGACCATAAGAAGCGGGACAGATGCCGCCAAATACCATCTCGTCTGTTTTCCATGAAAAACGGGGCCGGCATGGGCGGACAGCAGGCAGATCGTCCCGATGATGCCGAGAACGCTGATCCCGGAAATCAGGACATTCGGCCAGTCCGCCAAAAAAGGCTCCGGGATCCCTCTCACCACATGGAGAAACACCAGCCCGCACAGGGAGAACACAGAAGAAAAGAAATCTCCCAGAAGTGTAATAACCATAGTCAGAAGAGAGGCCGCAAACAGCTTTTTCGCCGGGTTCTCCGGAAACAGCACGGTCACAAGTCCCAGAAGAAGGACATGGTTTGCAAAGGCCAGGAGGATATAGGGGAGCGAAACACTTTTATTGAGCAGGATGAGGGCCAGCCGCCCCACGGCAAACGCCGGAAAGAAAAGCTTCCCCCCGAAGATTGGATTCTTCTCCGACAAAAACCTTCTGCAGAATACCATGACCGCCCATGTCTCCCCCAGACACCCAAGCACAGCCACAAAACATCCGAAAAACCCGGCCCACGATCTCACAATAAGCCTCCCTCCTGTCTCATAAAGGCAAGGAGTTCTTTTCCGAATTCCTCCCATCTCCGTTTGGCGATCACAAGCCGCTCCCCGTTGTCCAGAAATGCCTCCTGCCGATTATAGCCGTCCACGTGTCTCAGATTGACCAGATATCCCTTGTGGCAGCGGAAAAATCCTTTTCCTTTCAGGCTATTCTCCAAAAGCCCGATCTGCCCGTAATAAGAAAATACCGCCTCCGTTCCGTGGGCCTCGATCACCCTTCCCCGGATCTCAAAATAGAGGATGTCGTCTAAAAACAGCTTTCTCTTCTCCCTGTCCTTGTGGATCACAAGAAACTCCTGCGGATGCTTTTTGAGCTTGAGCAATGCCCGAAGCAGGACTTGCTTTAATTTTTCTGCCTCCACCGGTTTTAAAAGGTATTGAAATGCCTCCACGTCATAGGCCTCGAACACATAATCCCTGCTGGAAGAGACAAAAACCAGAAGGCTTTCGGATTCCCGCTCCAAAAGCCCCCTGGCTGTCTCCATTCCATCTATCCCGTCCATGAGGATGTCCAAAAAGATCAGATCGAACTTTTCTGCGGCGTCCAAAAGCTCCCTCCCGCTCTGAAACCGGCGCAGGCTGTAGGAAAGCTCCCTTTCCTCCAAAAGCTCCCGGATCATTGTGGACAGCCTGCAGCATTCCAGGGGTTCATCATCACATACCGCAATCGACAACATGCCCTCTCACCGGTCCTTTTTCTTTTGGGCCGCTTCCTCCCTCCGGCGGCAGATTTCTTCCCAGCTCGGCATTTCCGAGAGGGTCTTTGCGAACGCTTCCATGGCGCCCGGAACGTCAATCTTCTGCGGACAGACCTTCGTGCATGCGCCGCATCCGATGCAGGCCTCCGGCCGTTTTTCCTCCGGAAGCGCATCCAGCCGCATACCGATATTGACCGTCGAGGCAAAACGCAGGTCGTTATAAAGAGCTAAGAGCGTGGGGATATCCAGCCCCTTCGGACATCCCTCGCAGCAATACCTGCAGGCCGTGCAGGGAATGGAATTTTTCATTCCCTCCGCGATCTCAAACAACAATTCCCGCTCTGCGTCCGACACCGGCCTCCGTTCCTCAAAGGTCCGGACATTCTCCTGCATCTGTGAAAGGCTTGACATGCCGCTCAAGATCATCTTCACGTTCGAAAGTCCCTGCAGGAACCGGAAGGCCCAGGCGGGAACCCCCTCTCCCGGCCGCAGCTCCCAAAGCCGCTTCTCATCTGCCTCCGGAAGCTTCGCCAGCTTTCCTCCCCGGACAGGCTCCATCACCCACACAGGGATCCCTCGCTCCTCGAGAAGCTTATATTTCTCCCCAGCCTCCTGCAGCGTCCAATCCAGGTAGTTGAGCTGAATCTGGCAAAACTCCATCACGTCGCCGTAACGGTCCAGAAACTCTTTCAAATTGTCGGGAGTCCCGTGGGAGGAAAAGCCCAGGTGCCGAATACGCCCCAGCCGTCTCTGCTCCACAAAATAATCGACGATGCCCCATCTCGGATCCGTGTAAGTCCGGATCGAATTTTCATGGACATTGTGAAGCAGGTAGAAATCAAAAAATTCCACCTGGCACTTCTCAAGCTGCTCTTCAAAAATGACGGAAGGCTCATAGCTCTTGCTGATCTGGTGTCCCGGATATTTGGTCGCCAGATAAAAACTCTCCCTCGGATAAGGCTTCAACGCCCTTCCGATGATGCGTTCCGATTCTCCGCCGTGATAAGGATAGGCTGTGTCAAAATAGTTTACGCCGTGCTCCAGGGCGTATTTGACCATCTCCCCCACCTGCGCCTCATCCACCGCTCCCTCCGGCTCATCCGAAATGAGCGGCAAACGCATGGTCCCGAAGCCAAGCAAGGACAAGTTTGTTCCCTGAAAATCTGAATAGATCATACCTGATACCTCCTCTATGTCACCGACATCCCTCTATGTTATAGACTCCATTATATCCTCAAAGGACGAGTTTGACAACGTTACTCCGGCAAAATTTCACGCCGGAAAAATTTTATAGTGGAGGATCGATATGAAATATTCCTTGTCCTTCCTCCCGTCTTGATGTAGAATAGATAATTGCGAAACTCAAAACTACAGACGGCGGCGGCCGTTTGTAATCGTGCAGAAGACAGGAGGAACGAGACATGGCGCTTGACGGAATGGTGATCGCCTGTATGGCAAAGGAAATGAGAGAACGGATCACGGGTGGAAGGATCACGAAGATTGCCCAGCCGGAGGCCGACGCCCTGATGCTCACCATAAAGAATCAGAAGGACACCTTTAAGCTGTTCCTCTCGGCGGGGGCCAGCCTTCCCCTGGTCT
>CAJUOF010000151.1 GCA_910587905.1 uncultured Lachnospiraceae bacterium | reverse complement strand
GCCGGCATACGAGATTCGGTTACGTGACTGGAGTTCAGACGTGTGCTCTTCCGATCTGGGGGCGAAGTATCAGGTGAGGGAAGTGCCCGTGGCCGGCTGGCACAGCATTCCTGCCAGTGGTACGGCTTCCGGAAACATCCTGGCTGAAGGGATTGCCACGGAGAACTTTGTCAATACCAATACGACGTTGGAGATGGGGGAGCTGCGGATTCAAAAAACTGTGACCGGCGGCGGGGACAGGAGACGGAGCTTCACCTTTGAGGTGCGGTTCCTGGACGAAGACGGAACGGAGCCGGCGGAGAGCTATCCGTATATGGGATCGGCGGCCGGAACCATAAAGAGCGGCGGCCAGGTGACGTTAAGGCACAATGAACATGTGACGGTTACAGAGCTTCCGGCGGGAACCTACTATGTGGTGACAGAACTGGAGGCGAATCAGGATGGATATCAGACCAGCTCCACCGATGAGAGCGGGACAGTCCTGTCCGGCTGGGAAATGGCGGCAAAGTTTGTGAATTACAGGGAGGAGGATCCTGGCACGGCCTCTGATCCCGGGACCGATCCGGATCAGAATCTGAACGGAAGCTCGAATAGAAATCCGAACGGAGCTTCGGACCCCGGCGGTTCCGGAGGTACGTCCGTCGGCGGAGGCTTCCGGAGTACAAGACCGACTGCGGCGGGGGATAACAGTCATCCGGCCCTTTGGTGGTCGATTCTCTGCAGTTCCTTTGTGGTGCTGGCGGCAGTCTGCGCGGCCTGCCGGAGGCAGGAGAGCGGCCGGAGAAAACGGAGGAGCAGATAAAAGAGAACTTTTTGGGCTCCTTTAAGATCCAGGCTAAGAGTCTTAAGGAATATTGCAGGAAATATGGACCGGAGATTGCAGTGCGTACTTCCATGTCCGATTATCGCGGGCAGGAGTGGATGACCAACGTGCCGCTTTACGTATTGACTAGCTATCTGAGAAACATATCGTGAACGGGACAAAAAAGAAGTTCTTGACGGGCTTCTTTTTTTGTGCTATCATGTCAATGGACGATGTGTCGAGTCACGACATGTCTGCACACGACATGTCTGTATACGACATGATGAATAAATCTGACAGTCTGAAATAGAAAAGAGGGAGATATGGTGGAAGAGGCGCTTCTTAAAAAGTACCGGCCCATGACGGAGACGACCTACTACACGCTCCTGGCGGTGACGGAGCCGAGGCACGGCTATGCGATCATGCAGTTTGTGAACGGACTGACGGAGGGGCGGATCCGGCTGGGTACGGGGACTCTTTACACGATGACCGGGCGGCTTTCGGAGGACGGGCTGATCGCCATCGTCTCCCAGGAGAACGGGAAGAAGACCTATGGGATCACGGAGACGGGCCGGGAGCTTCTGCTTCTGGAGACGGAACGGCTCAGGTATCAGCTTAAGAATGGGCTGGAAATTCTGCAGGAGGGGATGGAAGATGGCAAACGGGCGTGAAAGGACAGATGGAGACAGGAAAAAGATGTTCCGATGGTTCGTGAGCCTCATGGAGGAGCGGGCCTGGCTGGAGGAGATGTCCCTGCAAGGCTGGTTCCTCACGGATCTGCACATGGGGGTCTGGTATGTGTTCGAAAAGGGGGAGCCGAAGCGGACGGCCTACGACGTGGAGCGGTTCGATTTGGAGAAAAATCCCACCAGGAGAGAAATCCAGGAGAAGTCGGAGTTCATGGACATGGCGGCGGAGACGGGCTGGCGGCTGGTCTGCCGGGACGAGGGCATGAATTATTATCTGGCCAAGGACTGGGAGGCTGACGAGACCAACGAGCTCTATGACAGCCCGGAGGACCGGGTTAGACGGGTGGAGCGCTACAGCCGCATGTTTTCTGACAAGAGCCATCTGATCCTGTGGATTTGCGTGATCATGCAGGGGCTTGCTCTCCTGTTCTGGTTCCTCCCCTCAGGGGATGGCGTGGGATGGTTTGCGGCTTTTGACATGTTCTACACGATGTTCTGCCTGCTGTTCTGCCTGGCTCTTCTGCGTTGGCGAAAACGGTATGCCAGGGAGTTAAAGCTTTCCATGGAGGAGTGGAAAGCCATTTACGGGAGGAAGGACACGGTCACCAGGTTCCGGCCGGTCCTGACCGTGGGCGGCCTGGAGCGGTATCTGGAGCGGCAGTCCGCAGCCGGGTATCATTTGAAGAACATGCGGGTGTTCCGGTTTGTATTTACGCCGGGGGAGCCGGAGGAGATCTCCTACATGATGGATACCAAGTATCTGACCAACAGGCGGAGGAAGAGAAGCGGCAGCAGTGCTTTCAAGGACAGCAAAGACTGGGAGGGCCGCAACAATGACTGGCAGGTCCAGAGTCTTAAGGAGGCGGAGGCGGCCGGCTGGGAGTTTGCCGGGGCCGTGGAGTGCAGGAACATCCTCTACCGGGCGAAGAAGGGCAGCGCGATTCCTCTGAATGACGCCGGAGGGTTCCGGGTCACCTCGGCGGTGGGCGGCCAGGCGGTGATGATTTTGACGGCCGGGCTCATCGGAGGGATTATCGGCGGCCTGGTGGGATATTTTTTCTTTTAGGTATCAATATAATTCTAATACGGACATGTGATCTTTTGTGTTTTCTCCGGAGCTGTGGTAATATGGTGAACGGCAGATGATTTTGTCGATGACGATCGGCCTCGGCAGAAAATTTACAGATACTCATTAAAAATTAAGAAAAGAAAGGAATCACAGGTTTATGAAGCTTAAGGTAAAAGGAATCAGGAAAAGCTTCGGCGACAAGGAGGTTCTTCACGGAATTTCCTTTGAGGTGGAGAGCGGCCGGGCGCTGGGGCTTCTGGGGAGAAACGGCGCGGGAAAGACCACGACCATCCGGGTGCTGATGGACGTGTTTCGGCCGAACGGAGGCGAGGTGCTTGCAGACGGGAAGCCCTTTGTCCCGAAGGAGCACAGGATCGGTTATCTGCCGGAGGAGCGGGGACTTTACCCGCAGAAAAAGGTGCTGGACCAGATGGTTTATCTGGCAAGACTCCGGGGGATGGGAACGAAGGAAGCAAAGGAGAGCGGAAAATGGTGGCTTGACCGGCTGGAGATCGGGGAATATGCGGACCGGAAATTGGAAACACTTTCGAAAGGAAACCAGCAGAAGGTGCAGCTTGCCCAGACATTGATCTGCAATCCGGACATCATTATTTTGGATGAACCTTTTTCCGGACTGGATCCGGTCAACTCCCAGATTCTCAAGGACGTGGTCCGGGAACAGATCTCCCAGGGCCGGCTGGTGATCTTTTCCAGTCATCAGATGGGGTATGTGGAGGAATTTTGTGAGGACATCGCCATCATCAACCATGGAGATATTGTCCTGGACGGCAATCTAAAGAAGATCAAGCACGAGATGGGGATGAACCGTCTGACGCTGTCTGCGGTCAATTATTCCGTAGAGCGGCTGGCGGAGAAGGTGACTGCAGAATTCTCCCATCTGGTTCGGGTGGAACAGAAGAAAAGGGGATATCTGATCCTGGAAGGGCAGTGTGAGGATGCCAAGCGGAAACTTCTCCTGGCCCTCTCCGAGACGGACATCGATGTGGAGCAGACGGGTATGTATGAACCATCCTTAAATGATATTTTTGTGGCAAAGGCAGGTGACGGAGAATGAAACAGTTTGGAATTGTCTGGAAGCATGAGTTCCTCAACTATGTGAAAACGAAATCTTTTATCGGGATTACGGCAGGATTCGCACTTTTGTTTGTGATTGTCCTGAGTCTTCCGTCGTTCATAGACCTGTCGGGGGTGATCCCAGGTCTTTCCGGCAGCGCGGCGGAAACAGAATCCATGGAAACTGCGCCGGGCGGGGAAGAGACGACAGGAATTGGAGGCGTGGTGTCGAGCGGCTATGAGGGAACCATCTATCTCTACGATGCGGGCGGCAGCCTGAATGTGGAGTTTTTAACTGCCATCTTTCCTTCGGCGAGAATTGTGGAGGTGTCCTCGGAGGAAGAGCTGAAACATTCCGTAGAGCGCGGCGATGAGGCACTCGCAGAAGCGGCAAAGGTCCTTGGAGAGGAAGAGGATGAGAATGCCGGCGGGCCTCGGTGCGGCTTTGCGGTGGATTCGCTCACGGGATATCGGTACTATGTGAAGAACAGAAGCTTTAACGATTCCGTGGAGGGAACCTTTGCGGAGGGGCTTTCCTACTTATACCGGAGAAGCGAGGTGGAAAAGCTGGGGGCGGACAGCGGTGCCGTGGAACAGATTTACGGATTCTCGCCGATTTCAGAGACTATTGTGCTGGGAAAAGACAGCATAAGCAATTTTTTGTATACCTATTTGTTGATTTTTGTGTTATATTTTATGGTGTTGTTATATGGGAATTCTGTGGCAGTTTCTGTGGCCCAGGAGAAGAGCAACCGGGCCATGGAGGTCCTTGTGACCAGCACTTCCAGCAACAGCCTGATTTTTGGAAAGGTATTGGCGGGAGCGGCGGCCGGCTTTGTACAGACAGGTGTCATGATCGGTGCGGCCCTGGTCTCCTATCAGATTAACCGGGAGGCGTGGGGCGGGATGCTGGACTTTGTGTTCCACATTCCGGGGGCAGTGCTTCTGGCCTTTGCCATGTTCGGCCTCTTTGGTTATATCCTCTACGCCTTCTGCTATGGTGTGCTGGGGGCTTTGGTGTCCAAGACGGAGGACGTGAGCCGCAATGCCGGACCGGTGATGTTCCTGTTTATCGCGGCCTTTCTTCTGACCATGTTTAATCTGCAAAACAGCGACGGGATTGTGATGAAGGTTCTCTCTTTCATTCCCTTCACCTCGCCTTACGGTATGTTCGTGCGGGTTGCCATGGGGAACGTGGCGTTCTGGGAGATCGCACTCTCCTTCCTGCTCCTTGCCGGAACCATCTGGGTGGTTGCAACCGTCGGAGCGAAAATCTATCGTATGGGCACGCTGATGTACGGAAATCCCATTAAGCTTTCCAAGGCTTTTAAGATGAGTCGGGAAAAAACCAGTAATATGGAGTGATGGGAATGCGGGGAATTCTTCGCAGTTTTAAGGAGATGCTCCGGGTAAACCGGGGCAGTATCCTGATTTTTGAAATTTTATACCGGATTTTTGTGGCCTTTGTTCTCCTTGAAACGGCAGGCCATGGGGTGGCGTTCGCCCTGAAACAGTCCGGGTTTAGTTATCTGACCGCAGGGAACGCTCTGCGGTTTTTCCTTTCGCCGGTGACGATTATGCTGCTGGTGTTGTTTCTCTTTCTCTGTCTGCTCTTTGCAAATGTGGAGCTCTGTGTTCTCTATACCATTTTTCAGGCGGGGGTGGCAAAGGAGAAGGTCAGCCCGTTAAAGCTTCTGCTTTTTGGCATAAAGAACTTCATGGAACTGTTTCGGACGGGGAATATCCGGGTATTGTTTTTAAACGCGGGCTACTACCTTTTGACGCAGGGCTGGCTTTTGGCAAGGCTTTTGACGCATGTCCGGCCGCTGAATTACATTATGGAGGGGCTGGCAAAAAAATCTATGGTGCAGGTTTTGGCATGGGGGCTTTTTGCTGTTCTGGCCTGCATGGCTCTTTTTTATCTTTTTGTCCCTGCGATCTCCACGTTGTTTGATCTGGGGTTTGGGGATTCAAAAACACGGAGCCGTAAGCTGGTCCGCAGGAAATGGGCTCCCGTGGCGTTTTTTTTGGTGAGTGTCAATCTCTTTTCCTGGCTGTTTTATCTGGTGGGCCAGTTTGTATTCAAGGTGTTTGCCGTCCTCCTGGTGATGCTTTTTGCGGACTCCATGATTGAACTGGCCTTGGCTCTGACTATCAGCAAGGGAATTGACATCGGGGCTTTGGCGGCGGCCTCTGCGCTGGGAATTTATTTGAATGCGGCAGCCTTGACGTTTCTCCTGTACCGGTATGAGGATCCGAAATATCGGCTGGAGATTCCGCCCTACCACTACTCTTTTCCGGCAGGGGTACGAAAGTCCTGCACCATTTTGCTGGCCTTAAGTCTGACATGTTCGGGCATCCTCTATGCCTACGACCGAATCCACAGCGGCGCTATTGCGGCGGTCCGGGGAGCGATTTCGGAGACCAAGATCACCTCTCATCGGGGAAATTCCTACGAGGCCCCGGAAAATACACTTCCGGCCATTGAGGCGGCTGTCGAAAGTATGTCCGATTATGTGGAGATCGATGTCCAGGAGACCAAGGACGACGTGGTGGTGGTGTTCCATGATTCCAGCTTGAAACGGATCACCGGGGAGAAGGGCGGGCTGTGGGAATACACCTATGGCGATCTGCTGTTAATGGATTTTGGGGGCTGGTTTTCAGAAGAATTTGCAGGGACCAGAATCCCCACCTTGGCGGAGGCGTTGGAAGCATGTGAGGGGAAAATTGGCATGAATATTGAGCTGAAGGCAGATCATTACAGCGACACTCTGGTGGAGGAGACGCTGAAACTGATTGAGGAATATCACATGGAGGGGCAGGTGGTGATCAGTTCTACCAGCTATCGGTATTTAAAGGAAGTGAAGGAGCGGAATCCGGAGATCGAGACAGGATATATTCTGATGGCGGCTTACGGCACCTACTTTGAGGATGACAATATCGATTTTTTCAGCATCCGCTCCGGCTTTATCACCGGAAAATTGGTGGACAGCGCCCACGCCTTCGGAAAAGAGGTCCATGCCTGGACGGTCAATAAGGAGGGGGAACTAAACCGGATGAAACGCCTTCAGGTGGATAATATCATTACGGACCGGCCGGTTCTCGCCAGGGAGACGCTGTATCGGGAGGCGGATACGGAGAGTCTGCTTGAATTGATCAGGCTGGCGATTTCTTTCTGAATCTGTATACCTGAGGGGGAAACTGTGGTACAATGATAACAGTGGGCCGAAAAATGGCAGAACATCCGACTTTGCCGGAAGGTTGTGTACAGGCCATGAAAGGAAAAGAATTCTATGAATATGTTTGATTTTAGGACAGTGATGGGGCAGCGGCCCGGCGGCGGGGCGGAGAAGAAAGAGAAGGTCATACGGCCCAGAAAGCCCAAGGGAGGCCCGGTGACCAGGGTGCTTTTGAGTCTTCTTGTCACGCTGGTATTCGGCGGGATCTATTTTTATATCAAGCTGCCGGCGCTCAACATCCACAACAGGGAGCTTTACACCTTCGTGATCCTGCTGTGCGTAGTGTTTGCGGTCTGTATGGTGCTTTTACAGGGGTTCCGCGCCGGTTCCGCAAAGGAATACATGGCCTATACGAAGAAGAATCTGGCGGTGCCGCTGATTCTTGTGCTCCTGGCGGCGGCAGTCCTGGTGGTCGGTTCCCTGTTCGGTTTTATCGTATTTCGGGCGAAGGCTTATTCGGAGCTGATGCCCATGAACACGGGGGATTTTGCCTCGGAGGTGTCGGAGATCAGTTGGAATCAGATTCCACTCCTGGACGAGGACTCTGCCAACAATTTGGCTAACCGGAAGCTGGGGGAATTAAGCGATCTGGTGAGTCAGTTCGCCGTGGACGACGCTTCCGCCCAGATCAATTACCAGGGACATCCGGTCCGACTCAATTATCTGAATTACAATGACTTCTTTAAATGGTGGAACAACCGGGGCGAGGGGATTCCGGCCTACGTGCGCATTGACATGAGGACCCAGGAGGTGGAGGTGGTCCGTCTGGAGGAGGGCATCAAGTATTCGCCTTCGGAGTATTTCAGCCGGGATCTGATGCGCCATCTGCGATTCTCCTATCCGACCCTGATGTTTGACGATGTGAATTTTGAAATCAACGACGACGGGACGCCCTACTGGATCGCCTCGGTGATCGAAAAGCGGATCGGCCTTTTTGACGGGACGGACATCAAGGGGGCGGTGCTCATGAACGCCGTCACCGGGGACACGGAGTATTATGACATTGAAAATGTTCCCACCTGGGTGGACCGGGTCTATTCGGCGGATCTGATCGTGGAGCAGTATGATTATTACGGGGAATACCACAACGGATTCTGGAATTCCATGTTCGGCCAGACGGACTGTACGGAGACCACCGACGGCTACAATTTTATCGCCCAGGACGACGACGTGTGGGTCTACACCGGCGTGACCTCCGTCACCGGGGACCGGGGGAACATCGGCTTCATCCTGGTGAACCAGAGGACCAAGGAGGCCCACTATTATTCCTGTGCCGGGGCGGAGGAATATTCGGCCATGTCCTCGGCGGAGGGGGCGGTTCAGCAGTTCAGCTATCGGGCGACGTTTCCGCTGCTCCTCAACATTTCCGATCAGCCCACGTACTTTATGGCCCTCAAGGACGCGGCCGGCTTGGTAAAGATGTACGCCATGGTCAATGTGCAGCAGTACCAGATCGTGGCCACGGGGAACACAGTCGCCGACTGCCAGAAGCGGTATCACGAGCTTTTGGTGGAGAATCAGATCTTAAGTGACGAGGAGATCACAGAGTCGGAGCCGGAGGAGCAGGCTGTGAGCGTGTCGGGGAAAGTGGAGGAGATTCGCGCTGCCGACATGGATGGGAACACGGTCTACTTTATCAAACTGGAAAAGGGAAAAGCCTATTATATGGTAAGTGCGAAGGACTACCCGGAGGCGGTCATTCTCGATGTGGGGGATTCCGTCACCATCACCCACTATCCGACGGAGGATGAGCTTGTTGAAGCGGAGAGCTTTGAACGGAAAATAGGCAATTAGGAGACGGACAGGAGATGATAGCTGCGGAGGAAGCCTTCCCATGTCAACAGTTATATGCAGATATTCGACGGAAAAGTTTCAAAAGTCCGGCGGAAAATACTTGCATTCAGGCTTCCTCTGTGATATAATGATGTTCGCTGTTTTATTATGAAATATCCAGAGAGATCGGCGGACGGAACCTGTCCGCCAAGGGATAGAACTTGTAATGAGAGAGGTGAAAGATATGAGAGAGGGTATCCATCCTGAGTACCATCAGGCAAAGGTCGTGTGCAACTGCGGAAATGAGTTTGTGACTGGTTCCACCAAAGGGGACATTCACGTGGAGATTTGTTCCAAATGCCATCCGTTCTACACAGGCCAGCAGAAGGCGGCATCCGCAAGAGGCCGGATCGAGAAGTTAGATCGGAAGAGCACACGT
>CAJUOF010000150.1 GCA_910587905.1 uncultured Lachnospiraceae bacterium | reverse complement strand
GCCCGGAAAGGTGAACCCGGTCATCCCGGAGGTGGTCAACCAGGTGGCCTTCAACATCATCGGGAACGACCTGACCATCACCATGGCGGCGGAGGCGGGACAGCTGGAATTGAATGCCTTCGAGCCCATCATTTTCTACTGCATGTTCCAGTCTATCGACACTCTGGCTTATGCGGTACAGACATTTGTCGATAATTGTGTTATGGGCATCACGGCCAACGAGGAACGATGCCGCTCGCTGGTGGAGAACAGCGTCGGCATCATCACGGCCATCTGCCCCCACGTGGGATATCAGAAGGCGGCCCAGATCGCAAAGACGGCGATGAAGACCGGGGAATCCGTCCGCTCGCTGATCCTGCGGGAGGGCCTGCTCACCGACGAGGAGCTGGATGAGATCCTGGAGCCGGTACATATGACGGAGCCGGGGATCTCGGCCAAGGAATTGTTGTTAAAGAAGAGACAGTGAGAAGGAGGTCAGGCTGTGCGGGAGATAGAGGTAAGCAGGATCACGCAGGTCGTGGAACGGCTCTGCGCCGAGGCCAACGAGCATCTGCCGGAGGATGTGAAGTGTGCGATCCGGGACTGCCGGGCGTGCGAGGATGGGGAGATCGCAAGGGGAGTCCTGGACAACATCATTGAGAACTTTGAGATTGCGGACAGGGAGTGCGTGCCGATCTGCCAGGACACCGGCATGGCCTGCGTGTTCCTGGAGATCGGGCAGGACGTGCACCTTGTGGGCGGCGGTCTCTCCGAGGCGGTGGACGAGGGCGTGCGCCGGGGATATGACAGGGGATACCTCCGGAAATCGGTGGTGAGGGATCCGGTGCGCCGGGGCAACACCGGGGACAACACGCCGGCCATGCTCTACACGGAGATCGTTCCCGGCGACAAAGTCAAGGTGACGGTGGGGCCGAAGGGCTTCGGGAGCGAGAACATGAGCCAGATCCGCATGTTCAAGCCCTCCCACGGCCTTCAGGGGATCAAGGACTTTATCCTGGAGGTGGTGGAGACGGCCGGGCCGAATCCCTGCCCGCCCATGGTAATCGGCGTGGGGATCGGAGGAACCTTTGACAAGGCGGCACTGCTTGCGAAGAAGGCGCTCATGAGGCCCCTCGGTTCTTCCCATCCGGATCCCTTTTATGCCGACCTGGAAAAGGAGATGCTGGGGAGGATCAATGAGCTTGGGATCGGGCCCCAGGGTTTTGGGGGAAGGACGACGGCCATCGGGCTGAATATCGAGACCCTGCCGACCCACATCGCAGGCATGCCGTGCGCAGTCAATATAAACTGCCACGTGACACGCCACAAAACGGAGGTGATCTGAGATGGCCGAGAACAAGGGCAGAAAGATTACGCTGCCGCTCACGAAGGAGCTGGCGAAGACCCTGCATGCGGGGGACAGCGTGCTGGTGACCGGAACGATCTATACGTCCCGGGATGCGGGCCACAAGCGGATGTGCGAGGCCCTGGCGAGGGGGGAGGAGCTTCCCTTTGACCCGACGGACGCCACCATCTACTACGTGGGGCCGACTCCGGCCAAGCCGGGCCAGGTCATCGGCTCTGCGGGGCCGACCACCAGCGGGCGCATGGATGCCTACGCCCCGACCATGATGTCCGTGGGCGCCAGGGGCATGATCGGGAAAGGCGCCCGCCTTCCGGAGGTCGTCGATGCGATGAAACAATATTCCGGCGTCTACTTCGGAGCCATCGGCGGGGCGGGGGCCCTGCTGGCAAAATGCATCAAAAAAGCGGAACTGATCGCCTATGAGGACCTGGGGGCGGAAGCCCTGAGAAAGCTCTACGTGGAGGACATGCCCCTGGTGGTCATTATCGACAGCGAGGGAAACAACCTGTATGAGAGCGGACGGGCCGCTTATCTGGAGGGGCGTAGGGGGTGGGCTTCCGTTTTTAGAGAAAGGCTGTGATTCGGCCGGGAACTGTGATATACTGATAGGGAACGTCAAAAACATAAATTTTGCCGTTCCCTATTTTTGCATGAAGAAGGATAAAATCATAGGGCCGGCTCCGGGAAGATATGGATTTGGAGGAGGCAGGAAGGAAAATGCGATGGGGAATTATCTAAATCCAGGCAACCATGGATTTGCCAGAATTCGGAATGATCTCTATGTGGATAAGTCGGGAATGATTGAGCTGATCAACCAGACGATCGATACGCCGAGATGTCTGACCTGTGTCAGCAGGCCGCGCCGATTCGGAAAATCCTTTGCGGCCAAGATGCTGTGTGCCTACTACGATAAGACCTGTGATTCGGCCGGACTTTTTGATGACTTGGAGATTGCCGATTCTGCAGAATATCGGGAGCATTTGAATCGGTATGACGTGATTTATCTGGATATGACGGAGGTGATCGGAGAAGCTTCTATTGGGGAAGTGATTCCTTATATCCAGCGAAATGTGCTTCGGGAGTTTTCTGAACAGTATCCGAAGCTTGTGGCCGCAGAGGGATTTGCTGCCACGCTGGCAAGTGCGGCAGAAATGGCAGGAAACAGATTTATCATGATCATTGACGAGTGGGATGCTCCGATTCGGGAGGCGAAGGGGAAGCCTTGCCTGCAGAGAAAATACCTGGAGTTTTTGCGCTCCTTATTTAAAAACAGCGGGATGACGGATAAGATATTTGCGGCGGCATATATGACCGGGATTCTTCCTATTAAGAAGGATGGCTCCCAGTCAGCGATCTCGGACTTCCTGGAATACTCTATGGTCAAGCCTCGGCAGTTCGGACAATATGTGGGATTTACCGAATACGAGGTGAAGAAGCTCTGCGGGGAATATGGCAGTGATTTTAAAATGATGAAGCAATGGTATGACGGATATTCTTTTCGGGAGCTTCCGTCCGTCTACAATCCCAATTCGGTTATGAAAGCGATTTACAACGATGATTTTGATTCCTATTGGACGCAGACCTCTGCCGCAGAAAGCCTGATGGAATATATCAGCCTGGATTTCGACGGGCTGGGAAAGACGGTTTCGGAACTGATTGGCGGTGCGGAGGCGAAGGTGAATACGAAGGGTTTTGCGAATGACCTGGAAACCTTTCGGGACAGGGACGACGTGCTGACGCTGCTGATCCATCTGGGATATTTGGCTTATGACGAAGCGGCGGAACGGGTGCATATTCCCAACGAGGAAATTCGCCTGGAATTTGCCAGGGCCATCCGGCAGGTAAGGCGGGACGACACGGTCCGGCGGGTGCGGGAGAGCGACCGTCTCATTGAAGACACCATCCATGGGGAGGAAGAGGCTGTCGCCAGACAGATTGAGAAAATCCATGAAGAAGAGGCTTCGCTGTACTACAACAACGAACAGGCGCTCCGGAGCGTGATCAAACGGGCCTATTTCAGCTATGGGGATGAGTATGTGATGT
>CAJUOF010000149.1 GCA_910587905.1 uncultured Lachnospiraceae bacterium | reverse complement strand
GTGTCGCTGCTTGTCAAGGACGATCGGCTTTACCAGGCGTCCTGCCAGTGTCCGGTCCACAGAGAATATAAAGGGCTGTGCCGCCATGAGGTGGCAGCGGCCCTTTTGACGATGGAGACGGACCGGGAGGAGGCCACGCCCCGGGTTTCCACTCCGCTTAAGGTGCGCCGGATGCTCCAGAGCTATACCGGGAGTGACTTGCGGGAGGCCGCAATTTCCGGCATGGAGGAGAAGGTCCGATTGGAACCGTCTTTGAGGGCTTTGGAGGGAAAGCTGTTTTTGTCGCTCAAGGTGGGGAATATGAGGATGTATCAGGTGCGGGATTTAAGCTCCTTTGTCACGGCGCTGGAGGGTGAGGATTACGTGGAATATGGGAAACAGCTTGCCTTCTATCACAGCATGAGCGCCTTTGAGCCGGCTTCGGCCAGGCTGGCCGAGGAGGTGGTCCGGCTGGTGTCGGATTATCTTTCCATGTATCAGAAGTTCATGACCTACCGGAGCTCGCCAAAGCCCACTCTGCGGGAGTTCGAATTGTCTCCTGGTGCCTGCGACAGTGTCATGAAGGTGCTTGCCGGCTGGACGGTGGATGTTTCCGGAGTGGCGTCCGACGTGAAGCAGGTTCGGGTCCGGAAGGAAAATCCCCGGCTGATGGGAACGGTCCGGACGGTGGGACGGGACGGATTTCGGATTTCGCTTTTGGATCACGTGCAGGCTTTTTACGGGAAACGGAAGCTTTATCTGCTTCGAGGGGAGGTGCTTTATTGTTGTGACCGGACCTGCAGCAGAGTTCTCAGAGAATTCGTCCGGTCCATGGATACGGGAGAGCGGGGGCTTTCGGCCGAGATTGCAGGGAAGGATTTTCCGGCTTTCTGCGATTATGTGCTTCCCAAGATATCGGAGTATGTGGCTGTGGAGCCGTTGGGTGTCGATCTGGAGCAGTATCACGCCGATCCCCTCACGGTGAAATTTTATTTTGACAGCCCGTCGCCTTCGGAGGTGACGCTTCGGGCGGAATTTTGGTACGGAGAGAAGAAATATTCGCCTTTTTCTCCGCCGGGACGGTCGGAGACCTTCCGGGATCAGGCGGGAGAGCTGATGGCGGGGACATTGATCCGGAAATATTTTACCGGCCGGTATGCCGGGGAGGAATGCTTTGCGATCCGGGATGACGAGGATGCGCTGTTCCGGCTTCTGGACCGGGGACTTGCGGAGTTTGAGACCAGGGGACAAGTCTATCTGAGCCAGTCCATGGGGGAACGGAGGGTTCTGCCTGGAAGGAAGCTCTCTTTTGGTGTCAGTCTGGAGAGCGGGTGGCTGGATTTGGCGGTGGACGTGGGAGACCTTCCCGAGGAAGAGATCGGGAGGGTTCTTTCGGCGTATCAGATGAAGAAACGGTTTTACCGGATGAAGTCGGGGGGCTTTATCCGGCTGGAGGATTCCGGATTCGAGGTCCTTTCGGAGCTTTCCAAGGGGCTGGCCCTGGAGGGGAGGAAGTCTTTTCGCACGATCCGTCTTCCCGGTTACCGGAGTCTGTTCGTGGACAAAGTGCTGGGGGAGGGAGGCCGCGCGGAGGTCCGGAGGAATGAGGCGTTCCAGTCGGTGGTCCGGGCCATGGGCTCCTGGGAGGAAGGGAAGTTTTCTGTCCCGGATTCTCTGGAGAAGGTTCTGAGAGAATATCAGAAAAAGGGATTTTTCTGGCTGAAGACGCTGGATTCTCTGAATTTTGGAGGAATTCTGGCTGACGACATGGGCCTTGGGAAGACCATTCAGGTTATCGCCCTTCTGCTGTCGGAGGCGGAGGAGCATCCGGACATGGAGGCGTTAATCGTCTGTCCGGCGTCCCTGATCTACAACTGGGAAAGTGAGATC
>CAJUOF010000148.1 GCA_910587905.1 uncultured Lachnospiraceae bacterium | reverse complement strand
CTGACCAGCCACTTCCGTTCGATCTTTTCTCCACTTCCTCCCTGTTCGGCAGCTTCCTTCATGAGCCTCCGTTCCCTTGTGGCAAACATACGAATTGGGCTTTATTTTACTGGGGATCGTCGTATGGTAATAAGCGCTGGAAGGGTTAAAATCATCTTTCAGGTATTTTGCAGCCGTCACCCTGTTTATTCCGACAATTCTTGCAATCTCACTTTTGTTCAATCCCTGTTTCCCGAATTCCCGTACTTGTTCCACTGTCTTCATTTTCTTTTTGACATTTGCGTTGTGCTCAGCGGCAGGTGCGTCTTCTTTGACGGGTTTATCCCAGTAATCCCCCGTGGGTTTTCCATCATAATGGGATGCTTCCGTTGGGAGAGTAAAATTTGCTGCCAGAAGACGTGACAAAAATTTCTTTGCCGCATCCGTAAGCCCCTTCACCAGGTGAAAACGGTCACTGACCTGCTGCAGATGGCTTCCAGCCTGTTCAATGGCGCTTTTATAGGAAACAGAGCCGTCCCTGGATACAACTTCAAGACAGACTTTTGTAACGGCTTCTTTCTCAGGAACTAGCATATCTTTTTTTAAGAGACTGCAAATGGTGCTTTTGCCAACATCCGCAATCCCGTCTTTCAGCGTCCTTGAAGCAGTGGTGGAGGTTGTATTCAGGGAAACATCCACGATTTTTTCAATCAGGCGTTTTGTCTTTTTCCCTTTCTGTGACAGGAAGTCGAAACGCTCTGCAAAAGTAGTAATCCCACAGTCTGGATTGTCGCAGAAGAATTTTCTGTTTTCAATAACGACTTTTGTTTTTTTGCCCATGATTGGAAGATCCTGAAAACTTTTTTCGTAACGGCTATGTATTCGCGCCGATTCAGAGCCGCAATAAGGGCATCTGCATATTTTTCTGTTTGAGGCTGCATAAATAATGACTTCATTCCCTATTATTTTATGCTCCAGATAATCCAGATTTGGATCAAGCTCCTTGATAAATTCATCCATGGTATCCACTCCCGCAAACGCTTTAAAATTCATGCTTATTATACCATGTTTTCCCATTTGATAAAAGCTTTATTTCAATTAACTTCGGAAAGATTCTTTTTTTATACCACATCATTTTCTTCTGTGCCATTTCTTGTCCTCCGTTTTCACTTCTTTTTTATAAATCCGTGAAGTGGAAGTGTCAAGTAATATGATACAACATCATGAAAATATTGTCTAAATCACTTGAGCATCATGGACGAGCTGATTCCGACAGTCACCGCCTCCATGCAGCAGGTCGAGTGGTATAAGGGAACATCCCCCGTCCAGCCGACTTTGTATCGGTTGGACGGGGGATGTTCTCCCACGGCTTGTCTTGAAAGACCGCCGCAATCATACAGTTTTTATTTTGCCGCCTTGATTCTGGTGATCGCACGCCGGAGGGCCATCTCCGCCCGGAGGGGATCCAGATCCTCGTTGTGGGCCTGAAGCCTTGTCTCCGCACGCTCTTTCGCCTGCTTGGCACGCTCCACGTCGATTTCTCCCGGCCACTCGGCCGCTTCCGCCAGCACGGTGACGCTCTCTTTCAGGATCTCCACAAAGCCGCCGTGAAGGGCCGCCTGCTTCACCTCGTTCCCTTCCATGTGGATCGTCAGGATTCCAGGCCGCAGAATGCAGGTGGTAGGCACATGGCTTTTGTAAACGCCGATGGCTCCCTCCCTGGTGTCCATTTCCACCATCTCCGCACTGCCCTCGTAGAAGACCCGGTCGGGCGTGATGATCCGAAGCTTAAACGATTTTTCCGAAGCCATTCACACACCCCCTACTTTACGCGGGCCAGTACGTCGTCAATGTTGCCTGCATTGAGGAAGTAGCTCTCGGGAATGTCATCGTATTTGCCCTCGATGATCTCCTTGAAGCCCTGAATCGTCTCAGAAACAGGCACGTAACGCCCCTCCAGGCCGAGGAACTTCCCGGCCACGAAGAAAGGCTGAGAAAGGAACCTCTGCACCTTTCTGGCTCTGGACACGATCAGCTTCTCCTCGTCGGAGAGCTCATCCATACCCAGGATGGCAATGATGTCCTGAAGCTCATTGTATTTCTGAAGAATCTCCTGCACACCTCTGGCCACCTTGTAATGCTCCTCGCCCACGATTCTGGGATCCAGGATCCTGGAGGTGGACTCCAGCGGGTCTACCGCAGGGTAAATGCCCAGCTCCACGATGGAACGGGAAAGCACCGTCGTCGCGTCCAGGTGGGCGAAGGTGGTCGCCGGGGCCGGGTCTGTCAGGTCGTCGGCGGGCACGTAGACGGCCTGGACCGACGTGATGGAACCGCTCTTGGTGGAGGTGATCCGCTCCTGCAGGGCGCCCATCTCCGTCTGGAGAGTCGGCTGGTAACCTACGGCTGAGGGCACGCGTCCAAGCAGGGCCGAAACCTCGGAGCCCGCCTGAGTGAAACGAAAAATGTTGTCGATGAAGAGCAACACATCCTTGCCGCCCTCGTCACGGAAATGCTCCCCATGGTAAGCCCCGTAAGGCCCACCCTCATTCTGGCTCCCGGCGGCTCGTTCATCTGGCCGAACACCATGGTCGTCTTGTTAATAACGCCGGACTCCGTCATCTCGTGGTAGAGGTCGTTCCCCTCACGGGTACGCTCGCCCACGCCGGTGAATACGGAATATCCGCCGTGCTCCGTCGCGATATTTCGGATCAGCTCCTGGATAAGAACGGTCTTTCCCACTCCGGCACCGCCGAAGAGACCGATCTTTCCACCCTTCTGGTAAGGGCAGAGAAGGTCAATGACCTTGATCCCGGTCTCCAGGATCTCCATGTCCGTGGCCTGCTCCGAAAATTCCGGGGCCGGCCTGTGGATCGGAAGCTTCTTCTCCACAACCGGAGCTTCTTTATTGTCAATGGGCTCGCCCAGAACGTTGAAGATCCGTCCCAGGGTGTTCTCCCCCACGGGCACGGTGATGGGTGCGCCCGTGGCCACCGCCTCCATGCCCCGGAGCAGTCCGTCCGTGGAGCCCATGGCGATACATCTCACGGTATCATCGCCCAGATGCTGGGATACCTCCACCACCAGGTCCGTTCCGTCCGTCCGCTTCACCTTGATCGCCTCGTTGATGTCGGGGAGCTTTCCTTCGCTGAACTTGATGTCCAGAACGGCACTGATGATCTGGGTGATTCTGCCGATATTCGTCTCTGGCATTCCTTGCTCACTCCTTTATCGTTTTTTTAATTGAGCGCTTCTGCGCCTGCAATGATCTCCGTCAGCTCCTGGGTGATGGAGGACTGTCTCGCCCGGTTGTACTGCAGGGACAGTTTCTCGATCATCTCCTCCGCATTGCTGGTGGCGGAATCCATTGCCTGCATCCTGGCGCCGTTCTCGCTGGCGATGGACTCCAGCATGCCGCCATAGATCAGATTATATACATAGCCGGGGATCAGGGCATCCAGCACCGCTTCTTCATCCCCGTCGTAATTCATCGGGCATTCCCGCTCCTTCGCCGCCTCGCTTCCCGCCTGGATCTCCTCCTCGGAGAGTTCCACCGGCAGAAGCTTGATCAGCTTCGGCTCATGGCTGACCGTATTCTTGAAAGAAGTATAGGCCAGGTAAATCTCGCCCACCTCCCCTTTCTGGTAAGCCTCCAGGACCGCCTTTCCGATGGCCGACGCATCCGCGTAGGAAGGCGCCTCGATCACGTCGGAATAATCCGCCGCCAAAGTATAGCCCCTTCTTGCCAGGGCGTCCCGCCCCTTCTTTCCGATGGCATAAAGATGCGCCCTGTCCGCCTCGATCCCTCCAAGGACTGCCTTCACGATGTTGGAATTATAGCCGCCCGCCAGCCCCCTGTTGGAGGTGATGGCGATGACCGCCTGCTTATCGGAAGCGCCTTTTACAAGATAACGGTGGCGCACGTTCTGCGTATGGGCCAGAATGGAGCAGACGGTGCTGTAGGTCATGTCAAAGTACGGCCTGGTATTCTCCGCCCTCGTCCTGGACTTCTGCAGCTTCACCGTAGATACCAGCTTCATGGCATTGGTGATCTGCCCCGTGCTCTGGATGCTGGCTCTCCTTCTTTTGATCTCGCGCATTGTCGCCATAGGATCACCTCAAATCAAACTGTTTCTTAAACTCGGAAACAGCATTCGCAAGCTTCTCCTCCAGCTCGGGAGAAAGAGCCTTTGTCGTCCGGATCTCCTCCGGGATCTCCGGATACTTCGTGTCAACAAATTCAAACAGCTCTTTTTCAAACCGCAGAACCTCGCTGACCGGGATATCCAGCAGATATTTCTTCGTGGCGGCATAAATGATGATTACCTGATATTCCACTTCCATGGGCTGGTACTGGGGCTGCTTTAACATCTCCCGGATCCGCTCGCCCTGGGCCAGCTTCTCTTTCGTGTCCGCATCCAGCTCGGACCCGAACTGGGAGAAAGCCGCCAGCTCGCGGAACTGGGCCAGCTCCACACGGATGGGGGCCGCCAGCTTCTTGATGGCCTTGATCTGGGCGTCGCCGCCCACACGGGACACGGAAAGGCCCGCGTTGATGGCCGGGCGGAAGCCCGCGTTGAACATCTCCGTCTCCAGATAGATCTGGCCGTCGGTGATGGAGATCACGTTGGTCGGAATGTACGCCGACACGTCGCCCGCCTGGGTCTCGATGATGGGAAGGGCCGTCAGGGAGCCTCCGCCCAGCTCCTCGGACAGTCTCGCCGCCCTCTCAAGGAGCCTGGAATGCAGGTAGAACACGTCGCCCGGGTACGCCTCACGTCCCGGCGGTCTGCGGAGAAGCAGGGAGAGCGTGCGGTAAGCGGTGGCATGCTTGGACAAGTCGTCATATACCACCAGCACGTCCTTGCCCTCTTCCATCCACTCTTCGCCGATGGCGCAGCCCGCATAAGGGGCGATGTACTGGAGGGGAGCCAGTTCGCTGGCCGTGGCCGCCACCACCGTGGTGTAGGACATGGCGTCGTACTCCTCCAGGGTTTTTACGATATTTGCAACGGTGGACGCCTTCTGGCCGATGGCCACGTAAATACAGTTGACGCCCTTCCCCTTCTGGTTGATGATCGTGTCAATGGCGAGCGCCGTCTTTCCGGTCTGTCTGTCGCCGATGATCAGCTCACGCTGGCCTCTTCCGATGGGCACCATGGCGTCGATGGCCTTGATACCTGTCTGAAGGGGAGTATCCACGGACTTTCTGGTGATAACGCCGGGAGCCACCCGCTCGATCTGGCGGAATTTCTCCGTGTGGATCGGTCCCTTGCCGTCGATGGGCTGTCCCAGGGCGTTCACGACGCGTCCAAGCATCGCGTCACCGACGGGCACCTCGACCACCCTTCCGGTGGTCTTCACCGTGTCGCCCTCGGCAATGCTCTTCTGATTTCCAAGAAGCACGGCGCCCACGTTGTCCTCTTCCAAATTGAGGACCATGCCGTAGACCTCTCCCGGAAACTCCAGGAGTTCACCCTGCATTGCTTTTTCAAGGCCGTGAATACGTGCGATTCCGTCAGCCACCTGGATGACCGTGCCCACGTCGGACACCTCCAGCCGGGAGGAATATCTCTCAATCTGCTCTTTGATCACGGAGCTGATTTCTTCCGGTCTTAAATTCATGGAGCTTTCGCACCTTCTTTCTAATTTAATTGGATCTTCATCAAGTCTTTTCTCATTTCATAAAGCCTGCTCTTGATACTGCTGTCCACCACCCGGTCCCCGATGCGGATGACCAGGCCGCCGATTAACTCCTCGTCCACCGAGAACTGTATCTCGAAGGCTTCGTATGCAGTTGTGGCCAGGAGCCGCTCCTCCACCTGCTTCTTCTGCCTGTCGGAAAGCTCCGCCGCCGAAGTCACATAAGCGATCCCGATCCTCTTATACTCCTTCACCTTGGCGATAAACCAGGCAAAAATGCCGTCCAGCTCGCTCTGGCGCCCTTTTTCAATGACGATCCTCAAGAATCCCGTCATCTCCGGGGACAGGCGGTCCGCAAACACCGCGTCCACAACCTGAAGCTTCTCTTCTTTTATGATGTTAGGGTGATCAAACAGCTTCATCAGCTTCGGATTTTCAGAAAAAACCGCCTGGATGCCCTGTACTTCCTCGTACATCTCATCCAGCTTCTCTTTTTCCAAAGCCGTCTCAAAAAGCGCTTCGCCGTAGGTTTTTGCTATCAGCTTTGCCATGTCTCATCCCCTATTTCCTTTAACGTCCTGTCAACGAGCTCGTCCTGGATTTTCACATCCATGGAGCCCGCCACGGCCTTCCCGGCCATCAGGGACGCGATGGTGATCATTTCCTGCTTCATCTCGTCGAGAGCCTTCTTCTTCTCAAGCTCCGCCTCCCGGCCGGCTCTCTCGATGATGCGCGCGGACTCCGCCTTCGCCTCCTCCAGGATCTCCTCCTCCCTTCTCAGGGCCTTTTTCCTGGCATCGGAAAGGATCGCCTCCGCTTCCTTGTCAATGTCTTTGAGCTTTGCCTCATACTCCGTCTTCAGCCCCTCGGCCGTTTCCTTTTCCTTTGCGGCGCCGTCCAGATCCGCCCGGATCTTTTCGCTACGCTTTTCAAGCATCGCCCTTGCCGGATTGAAAAGCAGATAGGACAAGGCAAAAAACAGGATAAATATATTGACGCCCAGCAAAATGGCATCGTGAATGAGCTGCGGGTCAAGTCCCAGGATCCTCTCGTAGGGTTCCCCGCTGGCGATCAGAAAACTGCCTGCTGCCAATATGGATTCCAATGCTCCTCCTCCTTTCTCTCTTTTTTCTCAAAGATAAGCCGTGGAAAGGCTTTATGAGAAAGGCTTTACGAACATCAGAATAAAGGCGACGACGAGACCGTAAAGACCGGTGGTCTCGGCAACTGCCTGGCCAAGGAGCATGGTGGTGGTGATGTCACCCTTCGCCCCGGGATTGCGTCCGACGGCCGCCGCCCCGTGACCTGCCGCGATACCCTGTCCCACGCCGGGTCCGATACCGGCGATCATCGCCAGGCCCGCACCAATCGCTGAGCACGCATAAATTAAATCCTGTCCTGAAATTCCCATTGTTAAATCCTCCTTCACATTTTGGTTCTTCGTAACCTTTTTTTGTTTTTTCTACATCTTGTCGTCCACGTACACCATGGTCAGCATACAGAACACGTAGGTCTGGATACACCCGGAAAACAGATCCAGATAGGCATGCAGAAATGCCGGTATTCCCAGCTTTACAACTACAAGCGGTATGAGTCCATACCAGAGCGCCATTATGATGGTTCCGGCCAGCATATTGGCGAACAGACGCAATGACAATGAAATCGGTGTCGCGATCTCGCCGATCAGGTTGATCGGGAAGAACAGCGGGATCGGTTCAAACAGCGCCTTGAAATGCCCCGCCTTCTGGCACTTGACCCCGTTGTACTGGATCAGGCAGAAGGTGATGAGTCCCAGGCAAAGGGTTACGCCGTAATCCGCCGTCGGCCCGCGAAGCCCGAGAAGCCCCGACAGGTTGCAGATCAATATGAACAGAAAGAGCGTGCCGATATAATTCATGAACTTTCTCGGCTGCTTCATATTGGTCTTGACCATGTTGCCAAGCATCTCGACTATGATTTCCACCACATTCTGGAACCCGGTCGGCACATCCTTAGCTTTCTTCATGCAGCGGTTGGCTGCAAAAGCAAAAATCAAGAGTACGACCGTCACGATGATCATGGAAACGTGGGTCGACGTCAGCCAGAAGGTATGTCCGAACATCTGGTAATTCACCAGACCTTTGATGGCGAAATCTGCTTCACATAAAATCATTCTCATGCTCTCACCCCTTTCTTTATGGAAATAGGATTTTTGCGGCGGCCGTAACGGAAACGGCGGCCGCATTTATCTTTCAGTCTTCAGGGTCCTTGGAGGACCCAAAGCGACAGAAAGCCTTGTGAATGAGCGGCCTCGCGTACACCCCCAGCTTCAGGGTGAAAAAGCCCGCGAGGATCGCCAGCATGTTGAACCAGCCGGACCACCAGGCAAGCACGAAGGCCACGGCCCCGGCGGCCACCCGGATCAGATAAGACCGGAGGGCATGGTTCTTCGCCGGCTTTTCCTCCATCATGTCCACGGAGGTCTCCAGCGTAATGCTCATATGGATAAAATAACCGACTGAAAGCAGGACGCCCAGAAGGAAGCCGTACAGAATCCCGTCCGAAAGCCCCCAGGCCGCCAGAATGACCGCCGTCCCGACGGCGCACCACAGGCCGATGCCGAGGAGCACCTCCCGCACCACCTGGCCGACATATTTAATCATCTTCTCTCTCCTCGTCTTCCTCGTCCGGCCGGACCGCCTTCTTCGCCAGAAGATAGGCGCTCCTCGCACCGGCCAAAATCCCCAGGATCAAAAGGGGAAGCGTAAAATACGTGGAAAACCGGCCATCCAGCCACACGCCAAGCGCGACACAGAGAATCACCGGCGTCAGCATGGTGATTCCCAACTGGCTGACCAAAGACAGGCAGCGGACAAGCTCCCTGTGCTTTTTATTCATACGGATACCTCCAGCCGCCTTCCGGTAGGCCGATAGAGTACCAGCTCCACCCCCGCGGACCGGAGCATCCGCTTGGACGCCCGCACCGCAGACGTATCGCCGTATTTATCATCTGCGTAAATGATCGTCTTAATCCCGCTCTGAATAATCGCCTTGGCGCATTCATTGCAGGGAAACAAAGTCACGTAGAGCTTGCTGCCCTCCAGGCTCCCGCCCCGGTAATTGAGGATCGCGTTGAGCTCGCTGTGGGTACTGTAGAAATATTTGGTCTCATAAGGGTCCTCGCCCTCCCTCTCCCAGGGAAACTCATCGTCCGGGCATCCCTTGGGGAACCCGTTATAACCCATGGAGAGAATCTTGTTGTCCTCGCTGACAATGCAGGCCCCCACCTGGGTGCCCGGATCTTTGGAGCGCATGGCCGAAAGCTCCGCCACGCCCATGAAATATTCATCCCAGGAAATGTAATCCTGACGTTTCCCGCTCATCGCCCGCCCTCCGCTAGTCTTCAATCAGGCTGATCCGCCTCGCGTGGCGCTCATCCCCGGAAAAAGGTGTATTTAAGAAGGTATCCACAATTTTAAGCGCCAGTCCGGGCCCCACCACCCTGGCTCCCATGGCCAGGATATTGGCGTCGTTGTGAAGCCTGGTGGCCTCTGCCGAAAAACAGTCGGAACAGAGGGCCGCCCGGATCCCCTTGATCTTATTCGCCGCAATGGAGATGCCGATGCCGGTCCCGCAGATCAAAATCCCCTTCTCACATTCGCCGTCCGCCACCGCATGTCCCACCAATTTCGCATACACGGGGTAATCCACCGCCTCCCCGCTAAAGCATCCGTAATCCTTATATTCCAAATGGTTCTTGTCAAGCCATGCCATGATCTCTTGCTTCAACGCATATCCGCCATGGTCACACCCCAATGCTATCATCTGCCTCTTCCTCCTTGAATATGATCTCCGCCGCCACCTTCGTGAACAGGTCAATGTGTTCGTAGCAGGCCCCATAGTCCGCAAGGGTTCCTCCCAGGGGCTCCAAAATGTCCCCTCCCTGTCCGGCGAATTCCCGAAGGGTGAACACGTTCAACATGTCGGGAAACCGTTCCCGCACTTCCTCCCGCTCCAGATCGGAAGAGCGTCGT
>CAJUOF010000147.1 GCA_910587905.1 uncultured Lachnospiraceae bacterium | reverse complement strand
GATTCGGTTACGTGACTGGAGTTCAGACGTGTGCTCTTCCGATCTAATTTTAAGATGGGCTGGAAAAACCGCCCCATGAACAGGGTGATCATGGAGGCGAAGGCCGCACTGGTGGGAATGGACGTATACTTCGTGATATGTAACGGAATTTTTGAATAATTCCAGTATTCAATGCCGCAGAGTCTCTCCACCACCGCCCCCAGGACGATCTCTCCCACACAGACAAAGACCATGGCCCCCAGAAAATACAGGGCATACCGCCGATACCTGGTCGCCCCCCTCCTCATCCGCTTCGGCAGGTTCATCTCCTGGGGCGTCCCGAACATAAAATACATGAACACCACCAGAAGCCCGTAGCCCACGAGAAAGGGCGCATTCATGTTCCGGTTGTTGATATACCCCTTCGTGAGCGCCAGCCAGAGATTCTCCACCAAAAAACCCAGAAAAGAAATCAGGGCGACCATCAATCCCAGCACGTACACGTCCTGTCCCCACAGAAGCAGAACCTTCCCGCCCTTCTTCCCCTCCCGCTTTCTCGTTATGTTTCCCTTCGTCAATACTTTCATTGTCCTCTTCCTCACCATTTTCTCTTCTCTATACTGTATCATGCACAGACAGAAATTTCAATGGAGACGGCCAAAGAATCGTTTGTATTTTCCCGGAGAGTCCTGTATACTGAAAGAAAAAGGAAGTGAGTCTATGGCGAGAACCATCGGAATCGGAAACCAGAATTTTGCGGATATCCGGACAAATCATTATTTTCCAACCGTTTTCTTCTGGAATCGGATCTTCTGGACGAGTACGACACGCCCATGCAGGAAGCCTACGTAAACGGTTACTGGACGGAGCTGGTCTCCTTCTTCCGGAACCTGTTCAATTCTACCTTTAAAACCAACCCGTATCTGGAGCGGGCCATGATGACCGGGATTACAAGGATCAGCCGGGAATCCATGTTTTCCGATCTGAACAACTTGAAGGTGGTGACCGCCACGTCGGAAAAATATATGGACAGCTTCGGGTTTACGGAGGACGAGGTCTTTGCGGCCCTGGAGGAATTCGGACTTTCCGACCAGAAAGAAGCGGTCCGGACATGGTATGACGGCTTCACCTTCGGAACGGAGACGGACATCTACAATCCCTGGTCCATCCTCAATTACCTGGACAACAAAAAGCTGGAGCCCTACTGGGCCAACACCAGCTCCAGCTTCTATCACGGTTTCGTCCTCGGTCTCATGGCAGAATTAAAGGGCCGTTACGTGATCACCTCCAACAGGGAAAGCGGCTTCGGCCGCTACGACATCATGCTGGAGCCGGTAAACGGAGAGGACGACGCCATGATCATCGAATTCAAAGTGTTAAGCCCCCGGACAGAAAGCACCCTCTCCGACACGCTCGCCGCCGCCTTAAAGCAGATCGAGGAAAAAAATACGCCTCCTCCCTCCTGGCAAAGGGCATTCCCGCAGAGCGGATCCGCAACTACGGCTTTGCGTTCCAGGGGAAGAACGTGCTGATCGGATGATCGACGAAGGATCTGCCGGCCGTGTAGATCTCATATCAATTCAAGAGCACAAAAAGTACAGAAAGGTGATTTTCATTATGAAACAGTTAAACTGGGGAATCCTGGGACTGGGCACCATCGCCCATGAATTTGCAGACAATATGGTAAAGCTCCATCCCATCTACGGGGCGGCAGCCAGGAGCTTGGACTCGGCGCTGGCCTTCCAGAAACGGTACGGCGTGACAAAGGCTTACGGCTCCTACGAGGAACTTCTCTCAGACCCTAGCGTGGACATCGTCTACGTCGCCACCGTAAACAGTCAGCATTACAAATGCATCCTGTCCTGCTTGGAGCACGGCAAGCACGTCCTCTGCGAGAAAGCCATCTGGGGGAATTATGAAGAGATGAAAACCGCCATGACCCTGGCGAAAGAGAAAGGGCTTCTGCTCTGCGAGGGCATGACCATCTTCCACATGCCCATCTTCAAGGAAATCCGGAAACTGATCGCCGACGGGAAGCTGGGCACCATCAAGTTCGTGGAGGCGGAACTGGGGAGCTTAAAGGAGGACGATCCCACCAACCGTTTTTTCAATCCGGACCTTGGCGGCGGCTCCATGCTGGACATCGGCACCTACGGCCTCTCCTTCGTCACCCACTTCCTGTCCGGAGCCATCACCGACGTGAGTCACCTGATGAGTCCCTATCCCACCGGCGTCGATGAGACCTGGAGCATCGCCCTAAAAACCGACACCAAAGAGATCGGCAGTGTCAACCTGACCTTCCGGGCCAAGCTCCCCAAACGGGGCATCATCGCCGGGGACAAGGCGTATATCACCATTATGAATTACGTCCGTGCTGAGAAGGCGACCCTGGTCTACCCGGACGGCTCTGAGGAAGTTCTGGAGGTTGGCGAAACCGAAAGGGCCCTCCAATATGAGATTCTGGACATCGAAAAAGCCGTCTCGACCGGAGATCACTCCCTGGCCTTCGTCGACAACACCATGAAGGTGGTGGAACTGATGGACAGGCTCCTGACTGCGGAGGGGCGGCAGTAGGCAGGAACCGCCCCGGTCAGGTTCCTTTCCCCGTCACAGGTAGTTGACCGTATAATGGACGAGCCCGTCCCGGTCAAGTTCCATTAAAATGTAGGAGGGCCGTCTTCCGTCCTGGCGGGGATAAGAAAGACTTCCCGGATTGATCAGGTCCACCGGGCCGCTCCGGTCGACGACGGGCCGGTGGGTGTGGCCGAACATGGCGATCTGCACCCCTCGCTCTCTGGCCTCCTCCCGAAGGCGCTCCAAGGTAAAGGACACGTTATAGTAATGTCCGTGGGTGAGGAGCGCCCGGTATGCGCCGAAGGCAATCTCCCGCTCTCTGGGAAGTCCGGAAAAAAAGTCGTTGTTTCCCGCAACCATCTCCACCGGACATCCGGCGATCTCCCGGATATAATCCTCACTGCCCTCCACGTCCCCCAGATGGATGAGAAGGTCGATCCGACCGATCTTCGCCAGCACCTTGCACAGATTCCCGTTCTGCCTGTGGGTGTCGCTTACCACCAGGATCCTCATCATTTGTCCCCCAATTTTCTCTTGAGCATTTCTTTCATGGCCCGCAGGGCCTTTCCTCTGTGGCTGATCTCGTTCTTCTCCCCGGCCGAAAGCTGGGCCGTCGTGAGCCCCCGCTCCGGCAAATAAAAGATCGGGTCGTAGCCGAATCCGCCGTCCCCGGCTGCCTCATATCCAATCCGCCCCTCGATGGTCCCCCTGGCCGTGAGCACCTCCCCGTCCGGAAGGGCCGCCGCAATGGCGCAGACGAACCGGGCGCTCCTGGCTTCCCCCGCTGCTCCGGAAAGCCGGTCGATGATCGCCTGGTTTTTCACCTCGTAGGAGGTATCCTCCCCCATGTAACGGGCCGAGTAAATCCCCGGCTCCCCGCCCAGAAAATCCACCTCCAACCCGGAATCGTCCGCCAGGACGATGGAACCCTCAAAAATCGTCTCCCCCGCCAGAGCTTTTTCCCGGCACAGCTTCTCGATTGCCGTCGCCTTGATGCGGGCGTTCTCCTCGAATGTGATTCCGTCCTCCACAACCTCCACCGACATGCCTGCTTCCTTCATGGACAAAATCTCCATGCCGAGGTCTGCCAGTATCATGCGAACCTCCCTCATTTTTCCTTCATTGGAAGTCGCAAATAAGATCCTTCTGTTCATCGCAAACTCCTATTTTCTTCTGGTATAAGCCTTCAAACAGACATTGCTGTCCTGCTCCGTCTCCACCCTGGTCCACAATCGGCCGTCGGCGCTGATATATCCCTCGCCGTCGTTTAAGTCCACCTGCGCCATTGCCTTTTCCGGCTCTTTGTTCTGATATTCAATGGCCACCGGATGAATAGAATCCGGTGTCCGGACAAACACTGCGACCGCAAACCGTTCTCCCGCCCGGAGCGCCACTGACGACGGCAGAGCCACGGTGTAAAATCCCTTTTTCCGGAACCGTCCTCTGCACATCGGCGTTCCAAGCACAAAACTGTCAGCTTCCCCGGCTTCCTCCAGAACGTAAACCTCATACTCTGTATTCTCGTCCGTGGCATAAAATCCTACCGCCTCCAAGGTCTCTGTCTCTTCCGCCCGGAACACATTGGCAAAATACGCAGTCTCATCCCCGTAACCCAGTTGCCCCAGCCATCCGCAAAGATCCGACTGGTAAACGGCATCATAGTTGTCCGGATCCTCCACCTTTGTGTAGACCAGGTTGTGAGTTCCCACGTTGACATCCTCATAGGACACGTAGAACAGCCCCTGATCTCCAAATTGAGCTCCCCAACTATTCACACACAGGAATGCTCCATCCTGTCCCGGTGGATAAGTAAAATTTTCTTTGGGATAATGGTCATCCCAGCCGACAATCACAATATCGTGATTGGACGCCTCCGACCCGTTATAATAGTAGGAAAACGTCTCTTCCTCATAAAACTCCGACCGGCTCTCCTCATCCTCCATTCCCATATAAAGCGAGGTTTGAACTCCACCGTGAAAATAAACTGCCCGTTTGATGGCATCATAATCTCTGGCTTCCGGAATCTGGACCTCCTGCACATGCTTCACGGCTGCAAGACCGGCCGGCGACATACCGTCTCCATAGGGATCGTCCTCCTCCCGGACCGGCCCCTGCCAGGCCAGCAGATAGGCCATCGCCATGGTATAATCCCCGCCCATATCTTGGTCCATACCAAAACTATTTTGTAAGGAGATATGGTCCTCACTGAAATCCCACGTCTCCTCCGGCATAAGCGTCGACTCCAACGCCAGCATCGTCGCAAAAGCCCAACAGGTGCCTAAATCTCCCTGGCTCCCCACCCTGGGCAGACGGCCACACTCCCGGTAATCAAACCGCTCCGGCAGAGGGTAATCCTCCTCAGGATCCTCCGCTTCATCGCCCTCTTCTGTCTCTGTGTTTCCCTCGATCCCATCTCCAGGCTGCTCTTTGCCGCCCTCCCGCTCCGTTTCCTTTCGCTCTGTTCCCAGATCCGCTCTGCTTCCCTCCCCATACGGGGAAACAGTCCCAAATCTCGGCTGTCCTTCCTGTTTTTCTGTTCCCCAAAAAGACCAGGGAGCGCTGCACGCCGTCATGGTCGCCGACAAAAGGCTGACTGAAAGCAGCCCACATATCCATCTATCTCTTAAATTCACCTGTATTCTCCAACCACAATTCAACGGAAATCCAGCAAAACGCACAAGCCATGCGCTCTGCCTGCTCCCCTCCTAATCCGGCCGGCTTCGCTTCGGCGGCTTCGGCCCCAAAAATTGGTAAAAATAGGTCTTCATCATTCCGTTATAAATCTTCCTGTTCCTGTCCGCTTTCCGGCCGATATACATCTCCGCGTCCTTATAGGCGGTGATCACGTATTCAGACCAGCAGTCCAACTCTCCAAATCGCTCTCCAAGGGTCCGGTACAGGGCAGGAAGGTGCTCCTTCTCCTCCAACCGTTCCCCATAGGGAGGGTTCGTAATCAAAAATCCATATTTCTTTGGATGACTCAAACTTGCCACATCCCGCTGCTGGAAATGGATGAGTTTTTCCACACCGGCAGACCTCGCATTTTCTCTGGCAGCCCGAACAATCTCCCCATCCATATCATACCCCTGGATATCTGTTTCCACCGTGAGGTCCACAGCTTCTTCTGCCTCATCAAAGGCGTGATACCATTCCTTTTTCGAAATCAGATTCTCCCATTCCTCCGCCACAAAAGATCGATTCATACCCGGTGCGATATTGGCCGCCATCAGAGCCGCCTCGATGGGAAAGGTTCCACTCCCGCAGAACGGATCCACCAAGATACGGTCCTTCTTCCAGGGAGTCAAAAGAATCAAAGCTGCCGCCAAAGTTTCCGTAATGGGCGCTCGGCTGGCAAGCTTTCGATAGCCTCGCTTGTGCAGGGAATCCCCGCTGGTATCCAGGGTCAGCGTTACCATATCTTTCATCAAAAAGGCCCGGATCGGGTAAGACACACCGTCCTCCTCAAACCAGCTCCTGTGATAAACCGTTTTTAGCCGTTCCACAACCGCCTTCTTCACCAAAGACTGAATGTCGGAAGGACTGAACAGCTTGCTTTTGACAGAGGTCGCCTTTGTCACCCAAAAACGGGCAGAGGCGGGAAGGAAATTCTCCCAAGGAAGCTCCTTCGTTCGGTCAAACAGCTCCTCAAAGCTAACGGCCGAAAAACTCCCCACCTTGAGGAGGACTCGCTCCGCCGTCCGAAGACCGATATTCGTCCGGCAGACCGCTTCGGCATCGCCGATAAAGGCAACACGTCCATCCTCCACCTGGCTGATCTCGTATCCAAGGTCTAAAATTTCTTTTTTCAATACGGATTCCAATCCAAAATGACAGGGGGCGATCAGTTCAAATGTCTTCATTCGGTACTCCTCTTCCAGGCGTTTTGGCCAGTCATAGTACCATTCTAAAGCTTTCCTCTCCCTCTGTCAACCAGATAAGCAATTGCATTTATCGGACGGCTTCGTGATGCTCAAAGCCGCCGACGGCTGCCTTTACATGAAATCCCTTCCTCTGCAGCTCCCGCCCGGCCATCATCGCAGCGCCGCCTCGTTCGCAATAGAGAAGCAGCAGCCTGTTCTTTGGAAGCATCTTCCATGCATCCTCCACCAGCCGTTCATAGGGGATATTCCATGCACCGTCCACATGCCCCTCTCGATATAACTCTTTGCTCCGCAAATCAATGATGATACATCTATTGTCATTTTTATACTTGGCAAGCTCCCGAAAAGCGATCGTTTCTAAATCTTCCATATCTCTTTCACCTGTTTCAAAATTTTTCCGTCCTATGATAAGATATTCGCTTTCTGCTCTGTTTGCCACTGAATATTTTTACTATGTACAGGCGCCAAGAGGCGCCCGACTCCTTTAGAAATTGTTGCTGTTCTTGGAGCTGTTCTGGGAATGATTCTGGGAGCTGTCTTTGTGGCAGTTCTGAGAATCATTCTGAGAGCTGTTTTTGGAGCTG
>CAJUOF010000146.1 GCA_910587905.1 uncultured Lachnospiraceae bacterium | reverse complement strand
TGGCCGCCAAAAGCTGGATCAAAAGCAAGTTGATGGCATCCACCAAAGAGACCCCGGACACGGCCGCCTCTCCCACTTCCGCCACCATCACCACGTCGATCATCCCCACTAACACCGCCAAAAACTGCTCAACGATCAGCGGTATCAAAAGCTTCCTCAGGTCACGGTTCGAAAATAACATCTCCATTCCTCCCTCGTCTCTTTCGTTATTGATGAACAAAATTTATAGAAAGTCAACTCCGTATGTCACGGCTTCCCACAGACCAAATCCGTTTTGATTGTAACACTGCACAATGGAATTTACAACCGAGAGTTTCCAGATTTTTGACAGGTAAATCTTCCTATTTGTGGGTATACTGAGATTACGTGCGCTTCGTGCTTTTCCTTGCGCATGACAAAAACATTCAAGGTCAACTATCACCATTCCAATGAGGTATTGCACAATGTCAAATCAACTTCAATATGAAAAATCCCCTTATCTCTTACAGCACAAAGACAACCCGGTAGACTGGCATCCCTGGGGGGAGGAAGCCTTTCGCCGGGCTGTATCTGAAGAAAAACCAATCTTTTTGAGCATCGGCTACTCCACCTGCCACTGGTGTCACGTCATGGCCCGGGAATCCTTTGAAGATTCCGAAGTTGCCAAGCTCCTTGCAGATTTTGTCTGTATCAAGGTGGACCGGGAAGAACGACCGGAAGTGGACGCCGTCTATATGGCCGCCTGCCAAGCCATGACCGGTTCCGGCGGCTGGCCGCTCTCCATCTTCTTAACGCCTGACAGAAAGCCATTTTTTGCCGGAACCTACTTTCCCAAAACCAGTCGATACGGACAAACCGGCTTTGTGGAAGTGTTAAAGCAGATTTCCCTCTTATGGCGCACGGACCAGAACAGGCTTTTTGAGGCCGGGAACCAGATCGCCTTTCATCTGAACAGTCAGAACGCTCAGTCCTTTGGTACCCCAGACCGGGAGCTTCTGCTCCGTGGATACCGGCTGCTCGCCCAGAGCTTTGACAAAACCTTCGGCGGCTTCGGCACGGCGCCTAAATTTCCAACGCCCCACAATCTTCTTTTCTTGATGGAAATGTACCAGAAAGAACAGCTTCCCGACGCACTTCATATGGTTGAGGTCACACTGAAATCCATGGCGGCCGGAGGAATCTTTGACCAGGTCCAAGGCGGTTTTTCCCGCTATTCCACAGACGACACCTGGCTCATTCCTCATTTCGAAAAAATGCTTTACGACAATGTGCTCCTGCTGGCCGCCTATTCAGAGGCATTTCGGCTCACAGGAGAGCCCTTCTATAAAGACATTGCCGGACGGACTGCAGACTATCTATTCACAGAGCTGGCAGCCCCGGACGGTGGATTCTGCTGCGGACAGGACGCAGACAGCGATGGAATAGAAGGCAGCTATTACCTCTTTACAAAAGAGGAAGTCGTCCGTCTCCTCGGCCGGGAAGATGGCTCAAAATTTGCCGAACTTTACAATTTCACAGAGGCAGGAAACTTCGAGGGAAAAAACATCCCGAACAGAATCGGCCAAAAAAGCCCCGGCTGGCCGGCCGGTGATTCCCGCCTGAAGGCCCTCTCTCAGTACCGGAAAACAAGAATGCCTCTCTCCCTCGACGACAAAGTCCTGCTCTCCTGGAATGGCTGGGCCATCCTGGCCTTTGCAAGGGCTGGCCAGATTTTTGGCAGCAGACGCTATCTGGAAGCAGCCACAAAAACTCGAAAATTCCTGCGAAAAAACATGACTACTCCCGAAGGTCGCCTCCGCCTTCGCTATTGCAAAGGAGAAGCCGCGTACCCAGGCCTGCTGGACGACTATGCCGTCTATGCCCTGGCCCTGACAGAACTCTATCGCTCGACCTTTGATGTTTCCTGTCTGGAAGAGGCCGTCTTCCTGGCCCGCCAAATCATGGAACTGTTTGAAGATCCGGAAAACGGCGGCTGTTTCATGACAGCCCATGAGACGGGAGAGCTGATCCTCCGGCCAAAAGAGACCTATGATGGAGCCATCCCCTCCGGCAATGCGGCCGCCGCCATGGTCTTCTCAGAGCTTTCTTTCCTGACTGGGGAACCTTCCTTCCAGGAGGCAGCCGAGAGACAGCACCGCTTCCTGGCCGGCGAGGCGGAAAAATATCCCGCTGCCCACTGCTTCGCCCTGCTCTCCATGGCAAAGTCCCTCTATCCCCATCGGGAACTGGTATGTACCGGAACAAAGGTTCCGGAGGAACTCACCGCTTACCTGCAGACCCATTCCGCCGAGGACCTTACCGTCCTCTTTAAATCTGCTGAAAATGAACGCCGCCTGTCGGCTGTCTGCCCCTTTACTGCCGCCTACCCCGTCTCTGACCAGCCTGTATATTATCTCTGTGAAAATGGGGGCTGTCGTGCTCCTGTGGCAGACTTTCATGCACTCGGACTTCGGTGACAGAACAGCCTGCACACTTCCGTGGCAGAGCGGACGTAGAGCGGCTTGGCAGAACCAAGCCGCATGCGGACATTCGCAGAATGTCCGCTGATAAATAGAAGGACTCTCCCTTCTGCAAGCAAGCTTGCTTCAGGGAGAGTCCTTCTATTTATCTACGTCCGCTCTGACTCAAAGTTTTCGCAGTATCTATGTCCGCTCTGGCTCAAAGTCATCACGGTACACAAAGTTTTTGCGATCAGTCTACACCGTAGAGCTTGACCAGCTTCTGGAGATGCTCGTACTTGGCCTTGGACTGGGCCTCTGCCGCATCGAAGAGCTCGGCAGCTCTCTCCGGGTTCGCACGTACAAGAGAGTTGTAACGCACTTCACCGTTCAGGAACGCCTTGTAGTCTCCGGTCGGAGCCTTGCTGTCCAGGCTGAATGCGGCCTTGCCCTCTGCAGCCAGCTCAGGGTTGTAGCGGAAGTTGAACCAGTAGCCTGCCTCAACGGCCGCCTTCTCCTCAAGCTGGGCCTTGGCCATGCCGGCCTTGATGCCGTGGTTGATACAAGGAGCGTATGCGATGACCAGGGAAGGTCCGGGATAAGCTTCCGCCTCCGCCAGAGCCTTCACGCACTGATTCATGTCAGCGCCCATGGCAATCTGGGCAACGTACACATAGCCGTAGCTCATGGCGATGGCCGCCAGGTCTTTCTTCTTCACGTCCTTGCCACCCGCCGCAAACTTTGCGATGGCGCCGGTGGGGGTCGCCTTGGAGGACTGTCCGCCGGTGTTGGAGTAAACCTCGGTATCGAATACCATGATGTTCACGTCTCTGCCGCTGGCCAGCACGTGGTCCACGCCGCCGAAGCCGATGTCATAGGCCCAGCCGTCGCCGCCGAAGATCCACTGGGACTTCTTGGCCAGGAAATCTTTGTCCTTCAGGATGTCCTTCGCCCTGTCACAGCCGCAGGCTTCCAGAGCCGCCACCAGCTTGTCAGTGGCTGCGCCGTTTAATGCGCCGACACTGAAGGTATCCAGCCATTCCTTTGCCGCAGCCTTCACGTCTTCATTGTCGCCGTTGGCCAGGACGTCCTCGATCTTGGACTTTAAGGTCTCTCTCATGGCGTTCTGAGCCAGGCTCATGCCGTAACCGAACTCGGCCGCATCCTCGAACAGGGAGTTGGACCATGCCGGGCCCTTGCCCTCGGGAGTCACGGTGTAAGGCGTGCTCGGGGAGGAGTTGCCCCAGATGGAGGAGCAGCCCGTTGCATTGGCGATATACATCCTGTCGCCGAAGAGCTGGGTGATCAGCTTCGCATAAGGAGTCTCGCCGCAGCCCGCGCAGGCGCCGGAGAACTCAAGGAGGGGCTGTCTGAACTGGCTGCCCTTCACGGTGCTCTCCTTGAATTTCTCAAGGACCGCTTCCTTCTTAGGCAGCGTCAGGCCGTAATCGAAGCCCTTCTGACAGTCGATATTTGCTTCCATGGGCTCCATGGTGAGAGCCTTTGCGCCCTTCTTTCCGGGGCAGACCGTCGCACAGGAACCGCAGCCCAGGCAGTCCAGAGCGTCCACCGTCACGGAGAAGAACATTCCCGGCATGCCGGTCATGGGGATCTTCTTCATCTCGGCGGGAGCCGCAGCCGCCTCTTCCTCGGTCATGGCCGCAGGACGGATGGTGGCATGAGGACATACATAGGAGCAGAAGTTACACTGGATACAATTCTCAGGATTCCAAACAGGAATGCTCACCGCAACGCCCCGCTTCTCGAAAGCAGCTGCGCCGGAAGGAGTGGAGCCGTCCACATAATCCACGAAAGCGGATACGGGCAGCTTGTTGCCTTCCTGTGCGGAAACGCTCTGCTGGACCGTCTTGACAAACTTCACGACGTCTTCTCTGTCGCCGGAAGGAACTGCCGCAGACAGATCCTCGTACTCGGCGTTCTTCCAGCTCTCGGGAACCTCGATCTGGTGGACCTGTTTTGCGCCTTCCTCGATGGCCGCCCAGTTCTTCTGAACCACGTCGTCACCCTTGCGCCCGTAGGTCGCCTTTGCGGCAGCCTTCATCAGGTCGATGGCCTCCGCCTCGGGAATGATGGCAGCCAGCTTGAAGAATGCGGACTGGAGGATGGTGTTGATACGTGTTGCGCCCATACCGGTCTCGATACCGATCTTCACGCCGTCGATGACGTACATCTTGATGTTGTGGTCGGCAATGTATTTCTTCGCCTGTCCGGGAAGGTGCTCTTCCAGACCGGCCATATCCCATGCACAGTTGAGCAGGAAGGTGCCGCCGTCCTTCAGATCCTGTACCATGTTGTACTTTCTCAGGTATGCAGGATTGTGGCAGGCAACGAAATCGGCCTTGCTGATCAGGTAGGTGGAACGGATCGGATCCTTACCAAATCTCAGGTGGGAGATGGTCACGCCGCCGGACTTCTTGGAATCATAGTCAAAGTAAGCCTGTGCGTACATATCCGTGTTGTCGCCGATGATCTTGATGGAGTTCTTGTTTGCGCCGACCGTGCCGTCCGCACCAAGGCCCCAGAACTTACAGCTGATGGTCCCCTCCGGTGTGGCGGAGAATTCCTCGCCCACGGGCAGGGACAGGTTGGTCACGTCGTCCACGATACCGATGGTGAACACCTTCTTCTCGGTGTTGTTGTAGACGGCAACGATCTGTGCGGGGGTCGTATCCTTGGAGCCAAGGCCGTAGCGTCCGCTGTAGATCGGAACATTGTGGAACTTGGTGTCACGGAGAGCCGCAACCACATCCAGGTAGAGAGGCTCGCCCTGAGCGCCGGGCTCCTTGGTCCTGTCAAGGACGGAAATCTTCTTGACCGTATCCGGGATCGCCGCAATCAGCTTGTCCGCCACGAAAGGACGGTACAGACGGACGATCACCAGACCGACCTTCTTACCCTGGGCGTTCATAAAGTCAACGGTCTCCTCGATGGTCTCACAGACAGAGCCCATGGCGATGATCACCTGCTCTGCGTCGGGAGCGCCGTAGTAGTTGAATAGCTGGTAATCCGTACCTAACTTCTGGTTTACCATGGCCATCTTCTCTTCTACGATGGCGGGAAGCGCATTGTAGTAGGAGTTGCAGGCCTCTCTTGCCTGGAAGAAGATGTCGGGGTTCTGAGCGGAACCTCTCTGGCAGGGATGCTCCGGATTCAGGGCATGGCGCCGGAAGGCGTCGATGGCATCCATATCCACCATATCTTTCAGATCCTCGTCGTCCCACACCTCGATCTTCTGGTACTCATGAGAGGTACGGAAGCCGTCGAAGAAATTGATGAAGGGAACACGGCCCTTGATGGCTGCGCAGTGGGCAACGGGAGTCAGGTCCATGACCTCCTGCACG
>CAJUOF010000145.1 GCA_910587905.1 uncultured Lachnospiraceae bacterium | reverse complement strand
GCGCTGCAGGCTTTGGACGGACATATTGTCGGAATATTCCACAATTACCTGGTCTGTGACAAAATATAAGGAGGCGTAAGCCATGGCGATGCTGGATGTGAGACAGCTCAACAAAATTTATACGACCAGGTTTGGCGGGAACCAGGTGGAGGCTCTGCGGAGCGTGAGCTTTTCCGTGGAGAAGGGGGAGTACACGGCGATCATGGGGGAGAGCGGTTCGGGAAAGACCACGCTCCTCAATATCCTGGCGGCCCTCGACAAGCCCACGGGCGGGAAGGTGTTTTTGAACGGGAAGGATCTTTCGGGGGTGCCGGACCGGGATCTGGCGGCTTTTAGGCGGGAGAACCTGGGGTTTGTCTTCCAGGATTTCAATCTTTTGGATAATTTTTCAATTCGGGATAATATCTTCCTTCCGCTGGTGCTGGCGGGAAAACGGTACGGGGAGATGGAGCAGAGGCTCCAGGAGCTCACTGGGCGGTTGGGGATCGCCACGATCCTTTCCAAGTTTCCCTACGAGGTGTCCGGCGGGCAGAAGCAGAGGGCGGCGGTGGCCAGGGCTGTCATCACCGAGCCGGAGCTCCTTCTGGCGGATGAGCCCACGGGGGCGCTGGATTCCAGGGCGTCGGAAAACCTGCTGGAACTTTTCGGCCTCTTAAATGACGGCGGGCAGACCATCGTCATGGTGACCCACAGCGTCCGGGCGGCCAGCAAGGCGAAGCGGGTGCTGTTCATCAAGGACGGCGAGGTGTTCCACCAGATCTATAAGGGAAGGGACACCTCGGAGCAGCTCTATCAGAAGATTTCCGACACGCTGACCATGATTGCGACGGGAGGTGGCCGTCATGAGTAACCAGATGTTTTTTTATCCCAGGCTGGCCGCTTCCAACATCCGCAAGAACGGCAGGGTGTATTTCCCCTATCTTCTGACCTGCATCGTCACGGCGGCCATGTATTTCATCATCTGTTCCCTGGCGGACAATCCGGGCGTCGGCCAGGTGATCGGAGGGAACACCGTCCGTTCGACTCTTAACATGGCCAGCGGCGTGGTGGCGCTTTTTGCGGTGATTTTCTTATTTTATACCAACAGCTTCCTGATGAAGCAGAGACGGCGGGAGCTGGCCCTGTATAACATCCTGGGGATGGAGAAGCGGCACCTGGCCCGGATGCTGTTCTGGGAGACGGCGGGCACGGGGGCGTTTTCGCTGGTCTTTGGCCTTGGCTTCGGGATGCTCCTCGACAAGCTGATGTTCCTGCTGGTCCTGCGCATGTTCGGCGGAGGGGTCCCCCTGGGCTTTTACTTCTCCGGAAAGGCGTTTCGGGATACCGGGATCCTGTTTCTGGTGATCTTTGCAGCGATTTTTTTAAACAGCGTGCGCCGGATTCAGTTCAAGAGCCCCATGGAGCTTTTGCAGGAGAGCCGGGCGGGGGAGCGGGAGCCGAGGACCAGATGGATCACGGCCCTTCTGGGAGTCGTCTTTCTGGGGATCGGCTATGCCATGGCGGTCTCCATCAAGAATCCGGTGGCGGCCCTGGCGCTGTTTTTCGTGGCGGCGGCCTTTGTGGTCATCGGGACCTATTTCATTTTCACGGCAGGGAGCATCGCCTTTCTCAAGATCCTCCGCAGCCGCAAGGGGTATTATTACAAGGCGGAGCATTTCATTTCCGTGTCGGGCATGCTGTACCGGATGCGGCAGAATGCGGTTGGCCTTGCCAATATCTGCGTGCTCTCCACCATGGTGCTGGTCATGGTGTCCTCCAGCTTAAGTCTCTACATGGGGATCGACGACATCGCCCGGACGGAGAATTTCCGGGAGATCCAGATCACGTCGGGGGATTATTCGGCGGAAGCGGAGGCGGGGCTGACAGAGCTTGTGGGACAGACCCTCTCGGAGGCGGGGCTTGCGCCTTCGGAGGAGGCTTCCTACGGGCTTCTGGGCTTTTCCGTGCTGGAGCGGGGGAATGACCTGGTGGTGGATGCGGACGACGCCTCGATCCTGGAGATGAACGCCCTCCGAACTCTCTACGTCATGACGGCGGAGGACTACGGGCGGCTTACGGGGGAGAATGTGGCCCTCTCGGAGGGGGAAGCCTTCCTGGCGGGAGCGCCGGGGAATCGGTTCCGGGAGGGGAGCGTCACGGTCATGGGACGGGAATACCGGCTTATGGGCATGAAGAAAAAGCTTCCGGGCGGCGTGGCGAGAACGGCCGGCAGCAATACCTACAGTTATCTTCTGGTGGTGGACGGAAGGGAAGAGTTTGAAGAACTGAACCGGATGCAGAGGGAGGCCTACGGGGAGCACGCCTCCACGCCGGAGCTTGTCTACGGCTTTGACGTAGGCGGTTCGGAGGAGCTCCAGTCTCAGACGTCGGACCTTTTGTTCCACCGGCTGGCCGGAAGGGCGGAGGACGGCGGTGCGGGGCTTCCAGTCTCGGTGAGCAGCGTGGCCGGCTCCAAGGAGGGGAGTCTCGGGATTTTCGGCGGCCTGTTTTTCATCGGCGTGTTCCTGGGGATCCTGTTTCTGATGGCCACGGTGTTGATCATCTATTACAAGCAGCTCTCGGAGGGGTATGACGACGCAGCCCGGTTCGCCATCATGAAGAAGGTGGGCATGAGCGGAAAGGAGATCCGCCGCTCCATCCATTCCCAAGTGCTCACGGTGTTTTTCCTGCCTCTCGCCGGAGCGGGCATCCACGTGGCCGTGGCCTTTCCCTTCCTGACCAGAGTGCTGTCCCTCTTCAACATGCGCAACGTGACGCTCTTTGCCGCCTGCACCGCCTGCACCATCGCCGCCTTCGGCCTGTTTTACCTGGTGGTCTACCGGCTGACGGCGAGGGTGTACTACCGGATCGTGCGGTAGGATTTCTGGCGGCGGCCGCTGTGTCGGACAGGGCCGCCCTCAGAATCGCCTGCACGAGGAGAAAAGCGGCGCCTAAGAGTGCGTAGACGATGCCCAAGGCCGCCTGCTCCCGGACTGCGGAGTTTGTGCTGGGCTTTAACACGCCGAGAAAGCACAGCAGTCCCATGCCCATAAATGCGATACCTAACCATAGAAATATGATTTTCAGCAATTCCTCCATATATTTGGGTTTTCCCATAGCTCCTCCTACGTCCGTTCTGTTTTCCGCTCCAGGTATCTGCTTTGCAAATTGTCATTTTTTACAGACGGTATGGCTGAGGATGATCATGACCATGACGTCGGCGAGGATGATTCCGAGTTGGACGTACACGAAGCCTGCCGGCAGCAGGTCTTCGAACAGGCCGGAAATAAGATCGAGAAGCGCTATGACGGCCATCCCGGCTCCCATTGTCCTGCACAGGCGTTTTTTGTTGTATTTTGCTTTTTCTTCTTTTGACGCCGTGTTGTAGCCGGCGATCAGCCAGCTCCCATGTCCTGAAAGAAGGATCACGGACAGGATCGCAAACACGACAAATACCGCCCATACGACCCAGTCCGGTCCGTGGGATATATCTGCCAGCTTCATGGTAAGAACACCTCCGTATCGTTCGATTTTTTGCATGCGCCGATGCAGCCTTTAAGACAGTATAGCATAAAACGGCCGAGAATAAACGTTTTTTTGCAGTCCCCTGCTTTGACAAAGTACAGGAATCATGCTATCTTGGAAACAATCGACAGACTGACTGTTTTGAGACCGGAGAGGGGGAGGGAATATGCCGGAATTGCCTGAGGTGGAAACGATTAAGCGGATCATTGAGCCGCAGGTGCGGGGGCTTGTGATCAAAAAGGCGGCGGTAAGACGCCCGGAAGTGGTGGCTTACCCTTCGGCGGATGAGTTTTGCGGGCTGCTGAAGGGACAGACCGTTGCCGGCGTGGAGCGAAGGGGAAAGTTTCTGATGATCCGGCTGAGCGGTGGCGACCGCATGATCCTGCATTTGCGGATGACGGGCTGTCTGCTGCTTGCTCCGGCCGGCTGCCCGGAGGAAAAACATACGCACGTGGTTTTTTATTTCGGCAATGGCACGGAATTGCGGTTCTCGGACACACGCCGTTTCGGGCGATGGTGGCTGTTGAAAAACGGCGAAATGGATCATTACAGCGGAATCAGCCGCTTGGGAATGGAGCCGCTGGATCAGGAACTGACTGCGGAATATTTGAGCGCCTGCCTGGGGAAGCGGAAGAAGGCAATAAAAGAATGCCTGTTGGACCAGGGCGTGGTTGCGGGCATAGGCAACATCTATTCTGACGAGATTTTGTTTGCTGCGGGAATCTTTCCGGCACGCCCTGCAAAAAGTCTGAACAAGAATGAATGGGAACGGCTTGCCTTTGCGATCTCGGAGCGCATTTCTTATTTTATTGAAAAGAACAGGACGACGCCGGAGGATTACTGGGAAACCAAAGGGCGGGATTACCGCAATACGCCGTTTTTACAGGTCTACGGCCAGGCGGGCAAAGCCTGTCCGAAATGCGGGGAAACGCTTTGCCGGATTGTGGTTGGCGGCAGGAGCAGCGTGTATTGTCCTGCTTGCCAGCAAGCGGACGTGGGACCGATGACTGTAGACGGCACGGATGTTTTTTTGCTGTGGCACATCCACGACCTGGAGGATGATTTCGGCACCCATGAGGAGGAGAAGCTGATCGGCGTTTTTTCTTCCGAGGGGAAGGCGGAGGAGGCGATCGAACTCTTAAAGGGCAAGGAGGGCTTCCGTGATTTTCCGGTCACCTGTTTTGAGATCCACAAAATGCGAGTTGACCGAACAAGCTGGACCGACGGATTCCGCACGGTCCGCTGGAGAGAGTAGTCCGGGCTGTTTCGCCCACTCTCTCCCAGAGCCGCAGCTTTGTCCGCAATTTCACCTGCCAGCTGATTGACCTCCCATTCTGAGCCGGAAAACCACTTGTTTTTTCGACTATCAGCCGACCGGGCGCCCACCTTCCCGGCGAAGACGATAGGAAGGATCCTGCGAATGCCGCGAGCATAGCTGCCGGAATGGTTTCTCCCGGTTCATTAGAGGAAGCATTCCGGCTAAAGGGCGGCGGAGCGGCATCGCAGGATCCGACGTGTCTTGCCGGGACGGTGGGCGCCCGGTCGGCGTGTATGTCGAACTCTCCGGCGCATATTGCCGGACATCCCCGCATATACTGCCACATGAACGGATTAAAATCTCTCTTGGACAATTTAAACGGCATCGTATGGGGCCTGCCGATGATGGTCCTTCTCATGGGAGTCCATCTGCTGCTGACCATGCGTCTTAAGGGGCCTCAGCGAAAAATTTTTAAGGCCCTCCGGCTTTCCGTGACGGAGGAGGAGGGTGCGGAGGGCGGCATGAGCCCCTTTGCGGCCCTGGCCACGGCCTTGGCGGCCACCCTCGGCACGGGGAACATCATCGGCGTCTCCATGGCGGTGGCCCTGGGCGGGCCGGGAGCCGTGTTCTGGTGCTGGCTGACGGGGGTCTTCGGCATGGCGACCAAATACGGGGAATCTCTCCTGGCGGTCAAGTACCGGCGGCGGTCTGCGGGCGGCGGTTATTTGGGCGGACCCATGTACGTGATGGAGACGGCCCTTCACTCGAAGCCGCTCGCCGTCCTTTTTTCCGTGCTGGCGGCTTTCGCCGCCTTTGGGACCGGGTGCAGTGTCCAGGCCAATGCCATCGGCAGTGTGATGGAGACGGCCTTTCACATAAGGCCGGTTGTCACCGGAACCGTGATCTGTGTGCTGGCGGCGGTAGTGATCCTGGGCGGGGCCAAAAAGGTCGCCGGGGTCTGTGAGAAGCTGATTCCTTTCATGGCCGTCTTTTATCTGGGCGGGTGCATTGCCCTTTTATACATTAACCGGGCCTTCGTGGTGCCGGCCGTGCGGCTGATCGTGACGGCGGCTTTCACTCCCCGGGCGGCGGCCGGGGGCTTCGTGGGCAGCACCGTCCTGCAGGCGGCCAGGCAGGGGATCGCCAGGGGCCTTTTTTCCGACGAGTCGGGCCTTGGGACGGCGCCCATGGCGGCGGCGGGGGCCAGGGCGAGAAATTCCGTGCGCCAGGCGCTGGTTGCCATGACGGGCACCTTCTGGGACACGGTGGTGTTCTGCGCCGTGACGGGGATCGTGATCGTCTCCTCCATGCTCCATGAACCGGAAGTGTTTGCCGGGATTTCCGGCGGGGACCTGGCGGAGGCGGCCTTCGGCCTGATGAACGGCTTCGGCCACGTGATCTTTGCCGTGTCTTTGGTGATCTTCGCCTTTGCCACCATCCTGGGCTGGAGCTTTTACGGGGAACAGGCCGTTCTCTATCTTCTGCAGAGAAGCCCTTTCCGAAAGTTCCGCAGAAAGGAGGGGGCGCTGTCCCCGCAGCCGAAAGGGTTTCTCCTCGGATACCGCCTGCTCTACCTGGCGGCGGCCTTTGCCGGAACCGTGACCTCCATGGGGGTCGTCTGGGCGTTTTCCGATCTGTTAAACGGCCTGATGGCCCTCCCGAACCTGGTCTGCATCCTGTTCTTGCAGAGGGTGATCATACGGGAGACGGACCGCTATCTCTGGAGCGGCCGCCTGGAGGAGCGGGACGAAAATTTGCCCTGACCGGAGAATGTCCTCGTTTTTCTGGGGGGAGACTCCTATTTAAGGCTGCTCATTTTCTTATAGACATCCCCTCGCGGACCTGCCAGGAGCGTATGGATCACGATGATCCGGTTGTCAATGATGGTGTAGACTACACGATAATTTCCCAGCCGAATCCGGAAGTAGCTGACTCTTTTTCCCCTGATCCGTTTTACGTCCACCTTCTCCGGATGATCTCCGGCGAGCAGT
>CAJUOF010000144.1 GCA_910587905.1 uncultured Lachnospiraceae bacterium | reverse complement strand
TCGGGCACGCCGGGCTTGGGGACGTTGTGGCCCTTGACGATGGCCTCATAGGTATGCACGCGCCCGGTCACGTCGTCGCTCTTGACCGTCAGGATCTCCTGGAGGGTGTAGGACGCGCCGTAGGCCTCCAGGGCCCAGACTTCCATCTCACCGAAGCGCTGGCCGCCGAACTGGGCCTTGCCGCCCAGGGGCTGCTGCGTGACCAGGGAGTAGGGGCCAGTGGAGCGGGCATGGATCTTGTCGTCCACCAGATGATGCAGCTTCAGATAATGCATGTGGCCGATGGTGACGGGGCTGTCAAAATATTCTCCCGTCCGGCCGTCTCTGAGACGCACCTTACCGTCCCTCTGGATGGGCACGCCCTTCCACAGCTCTCTGTGGTCCTTATTTTCCTCCAGGAAGCTCATGACCTCCGGCCGCAGAGAATCCTGATGTTTCTTTACAAACTCTTCCCACTCCAGATTGACGTAATCATTGGCCAGATCCAGAGTATCCATGATGTCGTCCTCATTGGCCCCGTCAAACACAGGGGTGGACACATTAAAGCCCAACGCCCTGGCCGCCAGAGAAAGATGAATCTCCAGCACCTGCCCGATGTTCATGCGGGAAGGAACGCCCAGGGGATTTAACACGATATCCAGCGGGCGCCCGTTGGGAAGGAACGGCATATCCTCCACGGGGAGCACCCGGGAGACCACGCCCTTGTTTCCATGGCGGCCTGCCATCTTGTCACCCACGGAAATTTTTCTCTTCTGAGCGATGTAAATGCGCACGGTCTCATTGACACCGGGGGAGAGCTCGTCGCCGTTCTCCCTGGTGAAAACCTTGGCGTCCACCACGATCCCGTAAGCGCCGTGAGGCACTTTCAGAGAGGTGTCTCTCACCTCTCTCGCCTTCTCACCGAAGATCGCGCGAAGCAGCCGTTCTTCCGCCGTCAGCTCCGTCTCCCCCTTGGGAGTGACCTTGCCCACCAGAATATCTCCCGCACGGACCTCCGCACCGATGCGGATAATCCCCCGCTCGTCCAGATCCTTAAGAGCTTCTTCGCCCACGCCGGGAACATCTCTCGTGATTTCCTCCGGCCCCAGCTTCGTATCTCTTGCTTCCGCCTCATATTCCTCGATATGGACGGACGTATACACGTCATCCTGCACCAGCCGCTCGCTCAACAGGACGGCGTCCTCGTAGTTATAGCCCTCCCAGGTCATAAATCCGATCAACGGATTCTTTCCCAGGGCAATCTCTCCGTTTCTGGTGGAAGGCCCGTCGGCAATGACCTCCCCGGCCTCCACCCGGTCGCCCTTAAACACGATGGGCTTCTGGTTGTAGCAGTTGCTCTGGTTGCTCCGCGCGAACTTGGTGAGACGGTACACATCCCTGCCGCCGTCCTCATTCCGGATCACAATCTCATTGGAAGCGGAACGCTCCACCACGCCGGCCCGCTTCGCCACCACGCAGACGCCGGAGTCCACGGCCTCCTTTCCCTCCATACCGGTGCCCACCACGGGGGCTTCGGTGGAAAGGAGCGGCACCGCCTGTCTCTGCATGTTGGAACCCATCAGAGCACGGTTGGCGTCGTCGTTTTCCAGGAAGGGAATCATGGCCGTAGCCGCTGAAAACACCATCTTGGGGGAAACGTCCATCAGATCCACTTTTCTCTTTTCAAACTCCGACGTCTCCTCCCGGAAACGGCCGGACACGTTATTTCTTACAAAATGTCCCTCTTCATCCAAAGCCTCGTTAGCCTGGGCGACGATATAATTGTCCTCCTCGTCCGCGGTCAAGTACACCACCTCGTCGGTGACAACGGGATTCTTCGGATCCGCGCTTCTGTCCACAAGCCGGTAAGGTGCCTCCACGAAGCCATACTGATTCACCGTCGCATAAGTAGCCAGAGAATTGATGAGGCCGATGTTGGGACCTTCCGGTGTCTCAATGGGGCACATCCTTCCGTAATGGGAGTAATGCACGTCGCGGACCTCGAAACCGGCCCGCTCTCTGGACAGTCCGCCGGGACCGAGGGCCGAGAGACGCCTCTTGTGGGTCAGCTCCGCCAGCGGATTGTTCTGATCCATAAACTGGGAGAGCTGGGAGCTTCCAAAAAACTCCTTCACCGCAGCCGTCACCGGCTTGATATTGATCAAAGACTGGGGAGTGATCCCCTCGATGTCCTGGGTCGTCATCCGCTCTCTGACCACACGCTCCATCCTGGAGAGGCCGATCCGATACTGGTTCTGCAGCAGCTCACCCACAGAACGGATCCGCCGGTTGCCCAGATGGTCGATGTCATCGTCGTTTCCGATCCCTTCCTCCAAATGCATGTTGTAATTGATGGAGGCGATGATATCCTCCCTGGTAATGTGCTTCGGAATCAAGTCATGAACATGCCTGTGAATGGCCTCCTTCAATTCCTCATCGGAAGCATCGGCATATTCTTCCAGTATAGGTTTAAGCGCCGGGTAGAATACTGATTCTGTAATCCCCGCATCTTTCGGTTCAAAATTCACATATCCGGTGAGATCCACCATCAGGTTCGAGAGGACCTTCACCTTCCGGTTCTCCGTCTCAATGTATACAAAAGGAACAGCCGCGTCCTGAATCTCGGCCGCCTGCGCCTTGGAGAGCTTCGTGCCGGCCTCCGCCAGGATTTCCCCGGTTTCCGCATTTACCACGTCCTCCGCCAGGACATGGCCTGCGATCCGGTTCTTAAAATGAAGCTTTTTATTGAATTTATACCGGCCCACCTTCGCCAGATCATATCTTCTGGGATCAAAAAACATACTGTTCAGCAGGCTTTCCGCACTGTCCACAGAAAGAGGCTCGCCGGGACGAATCTTCTTGTACAGTTCCAAAAGGCCGCTCTCATAATTGTCCGAGGTGTCCTTTGCAATACTCGCCTCGATCTTCGGCTCGTCTCCAAAGAGCTCCCGAATCTCCGCATTGGTCCCGATGCCAAGCGCTCTCACAAGCACCGTGACAGGCACCTTCCTTGTCCGGTCCACGCGGGCAAAAAACACGTCATTGGAATCCGTCTCATACTCCAGCCAGGCTCCCCGGTTGGGAATCACGGTACAGGAATACAAGGTCTTTCCCACTTTATCATGGGCGATCCCATAATAAATCCCGGGGGAGCGGACCAACTGGCTTACAATTACCCGCTCGGCGCCATTGATCACAAACGATCCGGTGTCCGTCATCAGGGGCAGGTCGCCCATAAAAATTTCATGCTCGCTGATCTCGTCCGTCTCTTTGTTCATCAGACGCACGCGTACCTTAAGCGGCGCCGCATAGGTCGCATCCCGCTCCTTGCACTCCTCGATTGTATATTTAATATCGTCTTTACATAAGGTAAAATCAGCAAACTCCAGGCTCAAATGCCCGCCGAAGTCCGCGATGGGAGAGATGTCCTCAAAGACTTCCTTCAGGCCTTCGTTCAGGAACCACTGATAGGAATCCTTCTGGATTTCGATCAGGTTCGGCATTTCAAGAACTTCTTTTTGCCTTGAATAGCTCATCCTGATGCCTTTACCGGCTTTCGCCGGGCGTATTCTGCAATTTTCCATTGACCGTTCACCCCTGTTTTCTTTCTAATCGACTGCGAGTCATCCGTATGTCCTCATGGCAGCCCCCGACAGATCTTCACGAAAATGTACATCCATCAGAGATTTGGGCACATGAAACCACAATAGCGTACATTACATCTTATCACCTTGAAGTCAAGCTGTCAATTCATTTTTTTCTTATAATTGCCATTTTTTACATCTTTTATGCATTTTCCCCTCCCAATCCGCTTGCAACTTGTCTGAAATAATGATATAATGCAGGATACCCGTTTGGCTAAGTACCCTCCGGGTGCATTGCCTGTACGTGAGAAAATTTCAGGAGGTACTCCCCGATGCCTTTATGGTTGACAATTGTACTTATCATTCTGGCGGTTCTGGTCGCTATTCTGGCCGGCCTCTATTTTCTGGGAACGAAGATGCAGAAAAAGCAGGCCCAGCAGCAGTCCATGATGGAAGCCATGGCCCAGACCGTATCCATGCTGGTCATAGATAAAAAACGGCTGAGGTTAAGGGATGCCGGACTCCCCAAGATGGTGTATGAACAGACGCCAAAGTATCTGCGGAGAGCCAAGGTGCCCATTGTGAAGGCGAAAATTGGTCCGAAGATCATGACCATGATGTGCGACGAGAAGGTGTTTGCCGTCCTCCCTGTGAAGCAGGAGGCCAAGGTAGTCATCAGCGGTATCTATATTACCGCCGTGAAGAGCGTCCGCGGCGGAGCGATCACTCCCCCGCCGAAAAAGAAAAAACGCTTTGGCCGGAACAAGGACAAAGCCCCCGATCCGAAAAGCACAACAAAAACCGCGGCAAAAGGCGGCGGCAAAAAGCAGAAATAGAGAGTCTGTTATACGATTAAACACGGGAAAACCCGTCTGCAAGGTGACCTGTTCCGGTCTCGCAGACGGGTTTCTCTTATTCGTTTGCTTCCTCTTTCGCCCATCCATAGGAGCATTTCACAGCTTTGTTCCAGCCTTTGATCTTTTCTCTCCGCTCTTCTTCAGATATCTCCGGCTCAAAAACTCGGTCGATCTCCCAGTTCTCCCGGATGTCGTCCACTCCCCTCCAGTAGCCGACCGCTAGCCCCGCCAGGTAAGCAGCCCCCATGGCCGTCGTCTCCACACAGCGGGGACGGTGAACCGGTGCATTGCTTAAATCCGCCTGCATCTGCATGAGAAGATTGTTGGCGCTGGCGCCCCCGTCCACTTTGAGGGTACTTAAATCCATACCGGAATCCGCCTTCATGGCCTGTAACACGTCATTGACCTGATAACAGATGGACTCCAGAGTCGCCCGGACAATATGATACTTATTCACGCCCCTGGTCAGCCCCACAATCGTTCCCCTCGCATACTGATCCCAGTGGGGGGCTCCAAGTCCCGTAAAGGCCGGCACCACATAGCAGCCGCCGGTATCTTCCACCTTCTTCGCCATATACTCCGAATCCATGGCAGAATCGATAAATTTAAGCTCGTCCCGGAGCCACTGAACCGCCGCACCAGCCACGAAAATGGACCCCTCCAGCGCATAAGTCACCGTTCCGTCCAATCCCCAGGCAATGGTGGTCACCAAACCATTTTGGGAATAGATCGGCGCATCCCCCGTGTTCATCAGCAAAAAGCCGCCGGTTCCGTAGGTATTCTTCGCTTCCCCGGCCTGAAAACAGGTCTGCCCAAACAGCGCTGCCTGCTGATCTCCCGCCGCCCCGCCGATGGGAATCGGCGCACCAAAAAACTGCGGGTCACACTCCCCGTAAACACAACTGGATGCCTTTACCTCCGGAAGCATGCATTCCGGAATCCCAAGTTCCCGAAGGATCTCCCGATCCCACTGCAGCGTCCGAATATTAAAAAGCATGGTGCGGGATGCATTGGAATAATCCGTCACATGAACTTTTCCCTTAGTCAACTTCCAGATCAGCCAGGTCTCCACAGTCCCGAAGAGAAGCTCTCCCCGCTCGGCCCGCTCCCTGGCACCCTCCACATGATCCAAAATCCACTTGATCTTTGTGGCAGAAAAGTAAGCGTCGATCACCAGGCCTGTCTTTTCCCGATATGCATCCACCAATCCCTTTTCCTTCAGGGAATCACAATACTCGGAGGTTCTTCGGCATTGCCATACGATCGCATGATAGACCGGCGCCCCCGTCGCCTTATCCCATACGATGGCCGTTTCTCTCTGGTTGGTGATGCCGATCGCTGCAATGTCCGCCGCCGTTGCGCCCACATTTTCCATCGCCTTTAACGCCACCTCAAGCTGAGTGGACCAAATTTCCTCCGCATCGTGCTCAACCCAGCCCGGCTTCGGAAAAAACTGGGTAAACTCCTTCTGGGCAACGCTGCACATTTCCCCCTTCTCATTAAACAGAATACACCGGTTGCTGGTGGTCCCAGAATCCAATGCCATTACATAGTTCGCCACACTACCTCCTCCTCTCCGTTTTCTGCCTTGTTTTATTGTATCGCCAATGGAACGATATTTCAATCCTCTTTGCCGCGCCTCCACGACAAAACAGCGGGATCCAAAAATCCCGCCGTTTTGTCGTCCAACTCAATATCAATTATGCAAGCTTGCTGCGCAAGAATGCAGCGCCGTCCTTTGCATATCCAATCATCGTCTCGACATCCGCACCATGGCTCATATCACGCCAGCAGCAGATCTCCGTATTCCCCATGGTCATGAAGGGTTCCATGACGATGTAACCTGAATAACCGCTCTCCTTCACAGCCCCCATGATCGCATCCCAATCCATGTTGGTCTTGCCCTCAAATCCGGGGACACGACGGTTGGATTCGCCTACATGAAGGTGTCCCATACGTCCTTTGGACTGCGCATATTTGATCGCGTCCGCGGTGTTGTCCTCTTCAATATTCATATGGAAGGTGTCCAGCAAAAGCTTCGCATTGGGAGAGCCGAGATCTTCACAGAACTGAACGCCCTCCTGGGCGGTGTTCATGATAAACTGCTCAAAACGATTGACAATTTCGAAGCAGTAGTCCACTCCACAGTCCTCGGCCGTCTTAATGATCTCACGCATGCTCTCAAGACTCAAATCACGGACATGCTCCTTATATTCAGGCGTGCATACCTGCACCCCCGGGCGGCGAAGCCATTGGGAATAATTGATGCCGCTCCAGCGGTCGGCCCCCACCTCATACATCGCCTGAAGGACTCTCTTTGCTTTCTCGATACCGACACGTCTCACGGCAGGATCATCCGCCGCAATATCGTCCTTTACCGTCCATCCGTCATTGATGGAGAGATACATTCCTGCATCTGCCACAGCTTTTTTATACTCATGGCGTTCTTCCGTCGTCATATCAAGGATGGCCTGCATCCCGATCTCATTCACGTCGCAGCCCGCCTTCTTTGCCATCTCCAGCCATTTATATGCCCCCGCATCAACGGCCTCCGTGCCGATCCAATACGCATAGTGAAGTCCGATTTTATTCATTGCAATACCTCCTCTGTTGGTTATACGAAAAATTTGTTGTTATTTGTTATAATGTAACTCTTGCCCGCATAAGCGGGCAAGAGCATTGCAAATATGATTACATAGAATTTCATAGATGTCGTGATAATCTAAATTTCAGATTGCTTTGGTATTTCGATTAAAATTACTGATCAAATGCAGCGTATTCATCTACGTTGCTGGAATCGATCCACTGAACAGGAACGTAGATCGTCTGCTCCTGATCATAAGTACCGGCAAGAATCTCAAGGCCGGCCACAACGCCGTCATAACCAAGGGCGTTCGGGAACTGAGCAGCAGTACCATACATAAGGCCATCCTGAATCATCTGCTTTGCAACAGCATTGCCATCGATTCCGGTTACAACGATATCCTTGTTGCCAGATTCCTGAAGAGCAGCGATCGCGCCCTGTGCAGGAGTATCGGAGAATGTCCAGATACCATTGATCTCAGAACCATATACCTGATACAGCTCGTTCATCTTCTGCTGAGCCTTATCAACGTTAACGGTAGGGATATCACCCTCGCCCTCAGCGATGATCTTCACATCAGGCCAATTCTCAAGCTCGGCCATAGCGCCCTGCTCACGGATTGCAGCGTTGGGGTTGGTGGAGTCTGTCAGAATAAGGACGTTTCCTTTTCCGCCAAGCTGTTCACAAAGTTTCTCCATCTGCATACGTCCAGCTTCCTCATTGGCGGATACGATAACAGCGTCACACTTCTCGCTGCCGTCACAAGGAGCGTCAACGATCAGGGTCTTCACATCAGAGGCAACCAGAGTCTCAAATGCGGGCACAGAGCTCTTGGGATCCATGGCTACGAAAACAACAATGTCAAATCCATTGTCAATGGTGTACTGCACGTTCTCAAGCTCTTTGGCAAGATCGGTGTTGTCATCCAGAACCTGGGCTTCGATGTTGTAATCAACCATCGCCTGAGCCTCTTCTACTGCGGACATAAAACCACTCTCGATGGAAGCATAGAAAAGCTCACTTCTCTGTTTTACGATGAGGGCGATCTTAACGTCGCGGCCCACCCCGATCAGATCCTTTTTCAGTTCCATCTTAGCCTGGTCAACAAAAGCAGTACCTTCGGCAGCCGCGTTCGTCTCTGCAGCTTCCGTTCCTGCAGCTTCCGTAGTATCTGCAGGAGCAACCGTCGTGTCCTCAGGAGCGTCAGTCTCTTCCTTGGGAGCTTCGGTGTTCGCCGCGGGAGCAGCCGTCGTGTCTTTGTCATCTGAGCCACCGCATGCAGCAAGGCTGGATACCACCAGCACCATTGCAAGAATCAATGCGAATAATCTTGATTTCTTCATCTTTTTCCTCCATTTTTATAAGTCTTTCTATGTAATCATTGTGAAACAGCATCTATAAAAATATTTTGGTTAAGCCACCGCTTTCTTTTTCTTTCCGATCTTGATCTTACCCTTGATGGAATCGTAGTAAACGGCCAGCAGGATCAAAATACCCTTCACAACCATCTGCCAGTAGCTGTCAATCTTCAGATGGGTCATACCAGAGTTCAGCACACCGATGATACAGGCTCCGAGGAAGGAACCGAAAATGGTTCCGTAACCGCCGCTGAACGCAGTCCCGCCGATAACAGCAGCCGCAATGGCATCTGTACTGTAGTCTTGACCGATGGTAGGCTGTCCGGTGCTCAGTCTGGATCCCGCAATCACACCGGAGAGACCTGCAAGCAGACCCATGATGGTGTAAGCGGCAATAGAGACCTTCGCATAAGAGATACCGGAATGCTTCGCCGCCTCCATGTTGCCGCCAACTGCATACATATGACGGCCAAGACGGGTCCGGCCTAAGATCAAGCCCACAATAATCAAAGAGATTACCATGATATAGAAAATAACAGGCAGGCCGAGAAAGCTACTTTTTCCAATCGCATTGAAACTAGCATCTGTAGAAACAATGGGGGCGCCGCCGGTAAAAATAAAAGCTACACCGCGAATCGCCTGCTGCGTCGCAAGAGTGATGATGAACGGAGGCAGCATCGTCGCCGCACGGATCACGCCATTGAGCGCTCCAACCAGGCCGCCGGCCAAAATAGCGATCAGAACAGAAAGCCACACGTTCCAGCCAAGTCCGGTGTTCAAAACAACCGCAAGTACGCTGGTCGCCGCAACCGTCGAACCGATAGACAGATCAATACAGCCGATGATAATGACGCAGGTGATACCTGCGGCCAGAAGAGCATTCACACAGATGTTTCTCAGCACAGAGACCAAGTTATCTACTGTCATAAATGCCTTTGTCGTGATCCAGAGAACGACCATCAGCAAAACCAGGATGGTCAAAGTTCCCGCATATTGCTCCATACTTTTTATAAAACTCGACTTATTTTTCTTATTCTCCATTTTATTCCCCTCCTGTGGCATAGCGCATAATCTTGACCTGAGTGAACTCTTCTTCCGCACCGTCCAGGACAGTCGCGATCTCGCCCTCATGCATGACAACAACACGACTCGACATATTGATGATCTCCGGAAGGTCACTGGAAATGAAAAGAATCGAAACACCCTCGCTGGCAAGCTTTCTCATCAACTGATAGATCTCATGCTTGGCACCCACATCAATCCCTCGGGTAGGTTCGTCCAAAATCAGAATTTTCGGTTCGGACGCCAGCCACTTGGAGATAACCACCTTCTGCTGATTACCACCGGAAAGGTTTCCACATGCCTGATCCGGCCCGGAGGTCTTGATGGAAAGTTTATGCCGGTACTCCTCGATGATTTCATTTTCTATTTTCTTATTTACACTGATACCCTTGATAAACTTCTTGAGCACTGTGATCGTCAGGTTTGTCCCCAC
>CAJUOF010000143.1 GCA_910587905.1 uncultured Lachnospiraceae bacterium | reverse complement strand
TTGTGATGTTAGGAGCGCCGGGGGCCGGCAAGGGAACCCAGGCCAAGAAGATCGCCGATCAGTACGGGATTCCCCATATCTCCACGGGCGACATTTTCCGCGCCAACATCAAGAACGGCACGGAGCTTGGGAAGAAGGCGAAGGCCTACATGGACCGGGGGGCGCTGGTTCCCGACGAGCTGGTGGTGGACCTGGTGGCGGACCGGGTGAAGCAGGCCGACTGTGAGAAGGGGTACGTGCTGGACGGCTTTCCCAGGACCATTCCCCAGGCGGAGAGCCTGGACGCCGTGCTTAAGGACATGGGACAGAAGATCGATTACGCCATCAACGTGGAAGTTCCGGACGAGAACATCGTGAAGCGTATGTCCGGCAGAAGGGCCTGCGTATCCTGCGGGGCTACGTATCATGTGGAGCATGCGCCTTCTAAAAAGGAAGGGGTCTGCGACCGCTGCGGCGAGGCGCTGATCCTGAGAGACGACGACAAGGCGGAGACCGTGAAAACCCGTCTTTCCGTCTATCATGAGCAGACGCAGCCGCTGATTGAGTATTACGGCGGACAGGGGTGCCTTAAGGACGTGGACGGAACCGTGGACATGGAAGAAGTCTTTGCGGCGATCTGCAAGATATTGGGAGAGTAGACGTGGCGGTCAGTATCAAATCAGAGAGGGAAATTGAACTGATGCGGGAAGCCGGGAAGCTCCTTGCCAAGACCCATCTGGAATTGGAAAAGGCGCTTCATCCGGGTATGACGACGAAGGCGGTGGATCGGATCTGCGAGGAGATTATCCGAAGCTACGGTTGTATTCCTTCCTTTTTAAACTACAACGGCTTTCCCGCGTCGGTGTGCGTGTCGGTCAACGACGAGGTGGTTCATGGAATTCCAAGCAGTAAGCGGAGGCTCAAGGAGGGCGACATCGTCAGCCTGGACACGGGCCTGATTTATAAGGGATACCAGTCGGACGCGGCCAGGACTTACGGCATCGGAGAGATCAGCAAAGAGGCGGAGCAATTGATTTCCGTGACAAGACAAAGCTTTTTTGAGGGTATTAAATGGGCAAAAGCAGGCAATCATCTGAATGACATTGGAAAGGCGATCCAGAAATATTGCGAGGGCTTCGGTTACGGAGTCGTCCGGGATCTGGTGGGCCATGGAATCGGGACCGAGATGCACGAAGCGCCGGAAATTCCAAATTTCGACATGGGGAAGCGGGGGATTCGGCTGCGGCCCGGAATGACCCTGGCTATCGAGCCCATGATCAATCTGGGGCGCTGTGACGTGGAATGGGCGGATGACGACTGGACAGTGGTGACGGAGGATGGCTCTTTGTCGGCTCATTATGAGAACACGATCCTGATTACCAGGGGCGAGCCGGAAATTCTGTCCTTGTAGGTGATGCCGGATATGAAGAAAGAAATTGGCGGTTTTGCCGTCCCGAAGGCCGGGCATGACCGGGGGAAGCTTTATGTCATCGTTGGCTATGAGGACGGAAAGTACCTGCTGGCCGACGGGAAGAGGCGGACTTTGGAAAAGCCCCGGAGAAAGCAAAGGAAACATTTGAAATTTCTCCATGCGCAGGGAGGACTTTCAGAACTGTTTTTGGAAGAAATGTGTCCAGTGAGAAATGAAGAGATCAAGAGGGCCATCAAGCAGCTTCGCACGGCTGGGGTCCATAGGAATCAGGAGGTAACAGATGTCCAAGAGTGACGTAATCGAAATCGAAGGAACCGTAATTGAAAAGCTGCCCAATGCCATGTTCCAGGTGGAGCTGGAAAACGGACATCAGGTGTTGGCGCATATCAGCGGAAAGCTCCGAATGAATTACATCAGGATTCTGCCGGGTGACAAGGTAACCTTGGAGCTGTCGCCTTACGACCTGTCCAAGGGAAGAATCATCTGGAGAGACAAATAAAGAACCACAGAAAACGCTTGCTTTTCAAAAAAGATGATGCTATAATAGTATGCGGACTTTTTTGGGAAAGTATTGGGAAAGGAGAGAAAACCTGTGAAAGTTAGGTCATCAGTGAAACCGATCTGCGAAAAATGCAAGGTGATCAAGAGAAAAGGAAGCATTCGGATCATCTGTGAGAATCCGAAACATAAACAGCGTCAGGGTTAAGTTCGTATTCTGGAGGAACGCTGTTTTATCTGCAGCAATTCAGGTAATTTTTAATTATGCGGCTGCACCAGGAACACACCCGGTAGAGTTGTTCGTGGTGATGATTTTATGAAGAAACACCGGTAGTAAAAATAATAATGGAGGTACAATACTCATGGCTCGTATTTCAGGTGTCGATTTACCGAGAGAAAAGCGCATTGAAATCGGATTGACTTATATCTATGGAATCGGTAGGGCTAGCTCCAACCGTCTTCTGAAAGAGGCCAATGTAAATCCTGATACCCGTGTGCGTGACCTGACCGACGATGAGGTCAGAAGGATCGCCACAGCCATCGAAGCAGATCATCAGCTTGTAGAAGGCGATCTGCGCCGCGAGGTGGCAATGAATATCAAGAGATTACAG
>CAJUOF010000142.1 GCA_910587905.1 uncultured Lachnospiraceae bacterium | reverse complement strand
GGTGGAGGCGAATGACCGTTCCTACTGTATTTTCGTAGATCAGTTGATCGGAGAACAGCAGGTAGTGGTGAAGCCGTTCCCCACCTACTTAAACTCCTTTGAACTTAAGAACTTTGGTATCAACGGCTGTACGATTCTGGGAGACGGAAGTATCAGCATCATCCTCGATGTGCTGGGTCTTTACGGTGCCGCCGTCAACGAAAAATAGCAGGAGGAAGAAACCATGTCAGAACAAACGACCAATGTGAATTTAGATGCGGAAGAGACGTCTGCCCCGGAAGAGGCGACTACCGTCGAGCGCTGCCTTTCGTTTCAGGTGGACGATCTCATCCTGTTTCTCAGTACGGATTATATTGTAGAAATCGTAAACGACTACCCGATCACGCCCCTTCCCATGGTCCCTTCCTTCGTGAAAGGAATGATCAACCTGAGGGGCCAGATTCTTCCGGTCCTGGATATGCGTCTGTGTATGGATAAGCCTCCGGCAGAGTATACCGGCAAGACCTGCGTGATCCGCCTGGATATTGATTCCGTTCCCCTGTGCATCGTCATTGACTCTGTATGCCAGGTTCTGGATATCGACTTCCGGGAGGTCCGTCCCATACCGGTCAAACGGCAGCAAAAACTGCTCAACGGAATGATCGACCTGGGCGACGGAAAAGTAATGATGTCCTTTGACTGCAATGTTTTACTGGAAAAGCGGTATTGATCCGCTTTTCCTCCTTTTCAGAGGATAAAAAAAGGAGTGCTTGATTTATGATGACCTTAAGTTTAAGTGATGCCGATTTTCACCGTCTGTATACTTACATACAAAAAAATTATGGGATTGACTTAAGCAAGAAAAAACAACTGATCGTCAGCCGCCTGTCAAATACCCTGCGTGCGGAAGGTTATTCCAGCTTCACCGCCTATGTGGATGAGATCGTATCCGGTAAAAACCAAGACCGCACGACGGTCCTGCTCAACAAGCTGACCACCAACTACACCTATTTCCTGCGGGAAGAGGAGCATTTCGAGTTTTTACAAAATACGGTCCTCCCAGCCATCGAGCGCCGGCATCAGTCGGACCATTCGATCTCCATCTGGAGTGCAGGCTGTTCTTCCGGGGAAGAGCCCTACACGATCTCCATGTATCTGAAGGAATATTTTGCCAACAAGGGCGGCTCCTGGGACACGAGGATCCTGGCTACGGACATCTCTCAGAACATTTTGAGTTCAGCCATGAATCCCTCCTATGAGGCGGAAGCCCTGTCAAAGCTTCCCGCCACCTGGCAGCGCAAATATTTTACCAAAAGGCCAGACGGTTCTTTTACGATCGCTCCGCAGATTCGAAACAATGTGATCTTTCGGACCTTCAATCTGATGGATCCGATCCAGTTTCGCAGGCCATTCGACCTGATCTTCTGCAGAAATGTCATGATCTATTTCGACCAGCCCACAAAAGAAGCTTTGGTCCGCCGCTTTTATAATGTGACCGTGCCAAACGGCTACCTCTTTATCGGGCATTCCGAAGGGCTTAATAAGGCCACCTGTCCTTACAAATATGTACTGCCCGCCATTTACCAGAAAGTCTGATCAGAGATAGATTTTTGAATATGAAATACGTTTGATAGAACAGGATTTTTCACATGCAAGGGGGCATGATGTTATGAAAAAAACCAGGGTAATGGTCGTTGATGACTCCGTTATGTTTCGGACATTACTAATCAACGCTTTGTCTGCAGATTCTCGTTTCGACGTGGTGGGCTTTGCGATCAATGCCATGGATGCCATGAATAAGATTCCTCTTTATAAACCGGATGTCCTGACTCTGGATATCGAGATGCCCGGAATGACGGGACTGGAGTTTTTAAAGAAGCTTCTGCCCAAGCATCCGATCCCCGTCGTCCTTGTATCTTCACTGAACGTGAAAGTGTTTGACGCCCTGGCCGCCGGTGCCGTCGACTTTGTGCGGAAACCGGATGACCAAAACCATATCCGCAGGGATGCGTTTCTGGCAACTCTGATCAACAAAGTTGTGGTTGCCTCCCATTCCCGTGTCCGCCTTCCCACGGCGGAGGGCTTTATTATTGCGGACGGCGCTGTCACCCAGAAAACCGCCGGCAGGTCCTATGGATATACGGCTCCTTCGCCTGCCGCCGGCATGACGACAGTGAACAGAATGCCCGGGACCCTTCCCTTAAAGGGCGCCCAGTTCAGTGATGATATGGTCCTTGCCATCGGTGCCTCCACCGGGGGAACCGAAGCGATCCTTGCCGTCATGCAGCAATTTCCGGCGAAAATGCCGGGCATCGTCATCACCCAGCACATGCCGCCGGGATTCACGGCCATGTATGCCGAGCGCCTGAATCGGCTCTGCAAGGTGGAGGTACGGGAAGCCAAGCATGGAGACCGGGTCCAGCCCGGCCTGGCTCTGCTCGCCCCCGGCGGAACACAGATGCGCCTGGTCCGCATGGGGAACGGTTATTCCGTCAGTTGTTCAGGCTCGGAGAAAGTGAGCGGCCACTGTCCTTCCGTTGACGTGCTCTTCGATTCCGTAGCCAGCATCGCCCGTGACAAGGCGATCGGTGTGATTCTCACCGGGATGGGCGCCGACGGCGCCGCCGGTATGCTCCGGATGCGAAAAAACGGGGCCTACACCATCGGTCAGGACAAGGAATCCTGTGTCGTCTACGGCATGCCCATGGAAGCCTATAAGATCGGCGCGGTATGTACGCAGGTTTCCTTAAACGCCGTCGCTTCCACCGTGATCGCCAGACTGGCGTCTCAAAAATAAACACACACCTACGACTATCACAGCCCCACAAGGACTATTTTGACCTATGAAAAAAAGAGAACTTTGGGATTATGACAGAACTCATAAGGCTTCCGGACATTCGCTCGGAAGCCGTTTGCTTCGCTTCCTTTTGGTCAGCGGCTGCTTCCTTGCTTCCGCCACGATCATAGTTAGTTTATTTTTCTATTTTTATCCTGCCCAGGCGATCCGTTCCGCCCGGGTAGTCCAAGATTTTGCCAGACAGCTTGCAGAGGCAGTCCATCCGACGGAAGAACAGCCCTTGCGCGGTACTCTAATTCCACTGAGCCTGCAGCAAAGCCCTGCAGTGGCCCATTCTGTTGCCGCCACTGCCGCAGACGCCGCGCCTGCAGTGATCGCTGCCGCCAAAGCGGTTCCGCCTCCCGTGGAAGTGGAACCCCCGGCATCTGAGCCGGAAATTCCACTGATTACTTTCTCATCCGCCCAGGGTGACGTCAACAATATCGGCCAGTCGGATGAGGCAAAGCCCCTGAACGACGACTATCTGGTCATGCTGGATTCCGCAATGGGTCCCATGCTTTACTATAATCAGGGGGACAGCCGCTGGAGCAACTATCTCTACGGCGGCACGGATCCCATGTCTCAATATGGCTGCGGTCCTACCGTCGCCGCCATGCTGATCAACGCTTTCACAGAATACGCCGTCATTCCTCCGAACCTGGCAGAATGGGCTTCTATCAACGGTTTCCATTCTCCCCACAACGGTTCCCGCCATGGAATCATTCCCGGCACCCTCTCCGCCTACGGACTCCAGGTGGAAAGCGTCGCCGGTGCCGACTATGAGACAGCCGCCGAGTTGCTCCGTTCCGGCCACGTGCTGGTCGCCTTGATGGGAAGGGGCACCTTTTCCAGTGACGGACATTTCATCATCATCACCAATATTCTGGAAAACGGCAATGTTCATATCGCGGACAGTTACAATTTTGAAAACACGAAAATGGAATGGGATTTAAACCTTCTCCTCTCGGAGCTTAAACATTCCAGCGACGACGGTTCCCCTCTCTGGGCTGTCACCTATCCATAAAAGCAGACATAAACAGACAAAACAAAGACCCGCATCTTCCCTGGCCAAAGGAAGATGCAGGTCTTTGTTTCGATACAATCAAATTCAAGATATTCTCTATAATCTACAACAAGGACTTAATAATTGGCGCCCTCTTCTTTCAGTTGGAACTTCTCCAACAGATTCCGGAGTACCTGTGCCTGGCTGGACAGCTCTTCGCTGGCCGCTGCACTCTCCTCGGATGTAGCGGAATTGCTCTGCACCACACTGGAGATCTGAGAAATCCCTTCGCTGACTCCGCCAATGGACTCTGCCTGCTCCGCCGAGGCCTTGGAGATCTCATGAATCTGCTCGATCACCATCTGCGTCCCCTCCACCACGTCACTGAGGGCCTTCTGCGTCGATTCCGTAAGCTGTACGCCGTTGGCAACCGCATTCAGCGTCTTGACAATCAGCTCGGAAGTACTCTGTACCGCCTCACTGCTCTTAGCCGCCAGGTTCCGCACTTCATCCGCAACCACCGCAAAACCCTTTCCGGCCGTACCTGCTCGGGCCGCCTCAACAGCCGCATTCAGCGCAAGAATATTGGTCTGGAATGCAATGTCATCAATGGTCTTGATAATATGCTCGATCTCTTTGGAGCAATCACTGATCTCGTCCATGGCCCTGGACATCTCATGCATCTGCTGGTTGCAGAGACCCACCTGCTGATCCACTCGGTCCACCTTATGGCTGGTCGCATCCGCATTCTTCGCGTTGTCGCCGATCTGTGCCGAAACCCGCTCCACCGTCTCAACCAGAGTGTCAACCTCATTGGCCTGCTCTGTCGCTCCCTGAGCCAACGCCTGCGCACCGCTGGATACATGCTCCGCACCGCTGCCTACCTGGACGGCAACCATCTGAATCTGAGACATGGTGTCATTTAACTGCTGCAGAATGATATCCGTGGAATTCTGGATCTCCACGAAGTCCCCAATATAACTGAGCTGAGGCTTCCTCGCCAGATTCCCCTGGGCGATCGCATTCAGGTTTTCCGAAATATCCGATATGTACATGGACAACGTCTTGGCCGCCTGGTTTAGGCTCTGAGCCAACACACCGATCTCATCCGTATTGTCAACCTTGATCTCAAAATCCAGCTTGCCCTGAGAAAGCAACTGGCTGTCTTTCGTGATAGCTACGATGGGACGGACGATCCTGGACATCACATAACGAATCAACGCCAGACTTGCAATGATGATGATCAGAACTGTTCCCAGCGCAATGGCCGTCGTACCTAAAATCGCATTGCGGAGGGCCGCCTGATAGTTCTCCATGTCCACACTCGCATCGCTGACCACCTGCTCCAGGAGGCCGACCAGAGTACTGACATTTTTCTTTGTCTGATTTACATACATCTCATCCGCCGCATCCGGATCCGTCTCGTTCAGCGCAAGGATCTCGGTAGCCGACTCATGGATGGCCTGATGGATCGGGATCATCTGATCCATCAGATCGATGATATCCGAATCTTTGAGCGTGGAACGATCCGTGTCATAGAGCCAATGTCCCAGGTCACAGGCCGTATAGTCCGTGCTCCCCGTGAACTCCGTGCCAAAGCTGATGGCAGAGCTTAAATTCTCCAGCCAGCTAAAATGCGCCTTTTCCGCCGCCATAGCCACTGAATGAATCTCCGTTGACGCTTCCGTCGAATCCGAATAACCGCGAATCATAGATAACCCCAGAGTGGTAGCCACCCCGCAGATCACGATCGCCACGAAAATCACTGCCATCCGTATCCACACTGATTTTTTGATCGAATTGTTCATAACATCCATCCCTCTTCTTCTCATTTTTTAAGGCCGCCTGAAAGCTCAGACAGCCTGATCTCCTGAACGTCTCTCGTATTTTCCTATTATACTCGAAAACTGCCCTTCTTTCAACTGTTTTTTCCTTTTTGGAAAAATACTCCTCCGTACTCTTCCTTCGGAGCCCGTGTACATAAAAAAGCCGGAACCGCCCTCTGGCCGTTTCGACTTTTCTAAGTGGAAGCAATGGGGCTCGAACCCATGACCTCTCGCGTGTGAGGCGAACGCTCATCCCAGCTGAGCTATGCTTCCGTACCTCTCTAGTTTAGCACGTTCTGGAAAATAGTCAAGTAGTAAATTCAAATTTTTTATTTTCCATCGGCCATATGCAACGATCTAAAACAAAAGTGACAAAACCTTCACCAAAATGTCACGGAGCTGTAAGGTACATGTGTTATCCTTAAGTAAGAATTTGAGAATCCATTGTGACATATGACTTAATAAAAGGAGGCTACCATGACAGCTCAAAAAAAACAGACATTCCCGACAGCCATTCAAGGCATCCTGCCATGTATTTTTCTCTTTCCACTTTTCCTGCTGCTTATCGCCATCGCTATGGTCTGTTCCCTGTTCGACCAGGTCCTATACCGATGGGAGCAGAAGACATTTTTCCTTTGCCATGGGAGGGCCGACGCATGAAGCAGACCGTAAAAATTCTCCGGAAACTGATCTTTCACCTGTCAATCGCCTTATTGCTGCTCTTTCTGTTAATCAGTGGCTTCTATGGCGTAAAAGGCTATGTTATGTATCGGAATGCAGTGAATGAGAAAACACTTGAAGACCGGGTAGAAGAGATTCGTAACAGGGAAACCTTCACCCCCTGCTCCGATCTACCCGCATTTTATATAGAAGCCGCCATATCTACAGAGGATCGCCGCTTTAATCAACACTGTGGAATTGACCCCATCGCCATCGGACGCGCCGCGTGGACAGACATCAAAGCCATGTCCTTCGTGGAGGGCGGCAGTACAATCACACAGCAGCTTGCCAAAAATCTGCTCTTTTCACAGGAGAAAAAAATCGAGCGAAAAGTGGCAGAACTTTTTGCCGCATTGGCTCTGGAAGCCGACTATACCAAAGAAGAAATTTTTGAGCTCTATGCCAACATTTCTTATTTCGGCAGCGGTTACTACGGTATCTACGAAGCAGCTATGGGATATTTCGGAAAGAAACCTGCCCAATTGACCGATTATGAATGTGCCATGCTGGCGGGAATCCCCAAAGCGCCCTCCGTCTACTCGCCGAACAGTAACAGGGAACTGGCCGCAAAACGAACAGAACAGGTCCTTCAGTGCATGGTGCGCAATAAAAACATCACCAAAAAAAACGCGGACCAGATCACACTTGAACCATTTAATATTCCACAGCAAGCGGACATCGAATGAACCTTCATATACTCATCGAAAAGCCCACAAGCAGCAAGCCTGCCTGTGGGCGCAAATTTCCGACGGAGAGTGTGGGATTCGAACCCACGTGCCCTGTAAAGGACAACCGCATTTCGAGTGCGGCTCGTTATGACCACTTCGATAACTCTCCAACCATACGCAAACTATTTTACCTTCTGGCGGGCAGAATGTCAACCATTATCTGCTGTATCTTTCAGACCGGCATAGTTCAGCCGAACCACGGCATCCTCCATGGCAAGGGCCAGGTATGCCGCAGCGTCCCCCTCTCCGAGAAGCCGTTTCAAGGCGGTCTCCAAGACGATGCCACAGAGGTTCTCCGCTGCGCCGTTCCGTCCTGCTCCGGCTCCGTCCAAAGCCTTCTGCACGAATTCTTTCGGAAACCGCCGCAAAAACCGCTGCTCCAGGCGAAGGCACCTTAAAAATCCGAAGATCCGGTCCACGCCCGCATCCCCGGAAAGATCCTTAAGCACCGGGTAATCCAGTGTCACGATGGTATTCTGCGGTTCAAATTTCACGTCGTACCATTTGAAAAACTCCGGCATTCCCTTCAGGAAGGTATCCTCCAGACAGCGGTTTCCGTAAGAGTCAAATTCCGGCAGGATCCCATGGTAAAGCGCAAGGGCCGCCTTCACCTTCTCTTTCACACGGGACAGCCCCGCTTCATAGGCCTGCACCGCAGACATCCTGCCGGCCAGAGCCCCTTCCTCCCCTCCGGCGCCTTCCGCCTCCCGGATGCAGTACAAAACGGCCCCCATGAGCTGCTCCGCCTTTTCATAAGTCACGGAGGTGCTTTCCCCTCCGGTATACTCCCTCGCCAGCCTTCCCACGATGGGGACCAGCTCTCCCACCTCATAATGCATTTCACCGTCCATGTCTCCGTCACCTCCAGCAAAGTTCCCTGAGCGCCTCCAGATAAAGTTCCGGATCCCACCGTTTCACCTCGTCAAATTTCCCATACTCTCCCCGGCCCTCCGACGCCCGATAGCCCCGGTAACCGGCCCGGACCGCCTGGGCGAAGATGTTCAGGCAGGTGCCCTCCAGGTAATCCAGGTCTCCGAAACAGATCTCCTCAAACTGCTCCCGCATGAAATGCAGAAGCTCCCCGTCGCTGACCTCGTCCTGCATCTCATTCTTGTACAGGTAAAAGATCTCCTGCAGCCGGACGACCGTGTCCGCATAATTGTCCCGGTCGATGAAATCCGAATCGCAGAACTCATCAATGATCCTGGGCACGATCCCTTCCCCGAACTCCACCCGCTTCTGCTCCCTGAGGACCCTCGTCCGTTCCGCAAGGATCAGCTCTGCCTCCTCCCTGGTCAGGGCCAGCCCGTACCGCTCTGCCGCCCGGTTCGTCTCAAGGACCTCATCCAGCCCGGTCTGCCCCTCCAGCAAAACCATCCAGTCTCTGTTCAACCGCCATTCCTCCCCTCTTCAAAATGTCTGGAAGACGATTATAACACCGGCCCTCCCCTCTTACCAGTCTTGAAAAAAAGCCGTTTTCGTGGTATAATAGCCATAGAAAAAAGGAACGGCTCCACTTGATGGACCGTTCCTTTTTTCCGTTTGACCACGGAAGATCTTTGCCCTTACAGGTTTCCACCCTACGCTGCCACAAATCCCACGATCAGATAACCGGCCGTCGCCAGCCCGCCGCAGATCAGGGCGTAAGGGAGCTGGGTCTTCACATGGTCCAGATGATCCGAGGCGGAACCCATGGAAGAGAGGATCGTCGTGTCGGAAAGGGGCGAGCAGTGGTCGCCGAACACGCCGCCGCCGGCCACGGCCGCAAACACCGCCACCACGATGGTGCTCAGCTCCCCGCCGGTGATGCTGAAGGCCAGGGGCAGGGCGATGGGCATGCAGATGGCGAAGGTTCCCCAGGAAGAGCCCGTGGCAAAGGCCATGATCGCCGAGGCGATGAAGATCAGGGCCGGGAGCACGTGGGGCGTCAGGAAGCCCTCACAGAGGGAGATGATGTAGTTGGCCGTCCCCATCTGCTTGCTCAGGGCATTGACGGAATAGGCCAGGGCCAGAAGGACGATGGCCGGAAGGGCCCCCTTGATGCCGTCCATCATGGTATTCATGACCTCTTTGAAGGGAATCCCCTGGATCATCATGCTGACCATCATGAAAATACCCACGAACAGGAATGCCTCCATGGTCTTGGCCGACTTGAAGGCAATGTACGTGCCGAGGGCCGTGGTGATGATCATCAGGACCGGAAGGACAAAGTTCAGAAACACCCTGGGCTTGAAGCCGGGATAGGGCTCCATGTCCGTGAGCTCCTTGCCGGTGAGGGGCGTAGCCCCGTCGGCCAGGACCTTTCCCTCCTCCATAGCCCGCTTTTCCGCCTTCCTCATGGGGCCGAAATCCTTGACGATGCCGGAACCGATCAGTCCCACGAAGATCACGGCGATCAGCGCATAGAAGTTAAAGGGGATCGCCCGCATAAAGAGCGCCGCCCCGTCGGCCTCCGTCACGATGCAGCCCACACCCACGGCCAGGCCGCTTAAATAAGCCGCCCACCCGGTGATGGGCACCAGCACGCTCACGGGCGCCGACGTCGAATCGGCGATATAGGCCAGCTTCTCCCTGGAGATCCTCGCCTTGTCCGTGATGCTGCGCATGGTGCACCCCACGAACAGGGGGCTGAAAGAGTCGCTGAAATACACGAACATGCCGAGCACCCAAGCCATGAGCTGGGCACCCCGCCGGCTCAGATGCTTGTCGTGGACCCACTGGGAAAAGCCCTGGATGGCCCCCGTCTTCTGGAAATAGGCCACCAGGATCCCGATAAAGGTGTTGAGCAGCATGACCCAGGAAAAGCTGGTGGTGCCCAGGCTTTCCTTGAGAAGGGTCGGGAATCCCAGAAGCCCCTGGCCCGCCAGAAGCGTCCCCGTGATGCAGGCGATCGCCAGCGACACGATCGTGTTCTTCGTCACAAAGGACAGCACGATAGCCAGAATCGGGGGAATGATTGAGATAAAGCCCATGTTGATCAGTTCTTCCATACTCGTTCCTCCTAACGTGATTTTGATCTATCCTTAAACCGTGACCTCCTCTGCGGAAATGAAATTTTCCGAGCGGGACACGGTTGCAGGCGGAGCCATATCGAGGTTCCTTCCGGCGATCCCCAGAATATCCTCCGGCCGGATCCAGGGACGGCCCTGGAGGGCGCTGGTCTCCTCGTGGGTCAGATAGCCCTTGTAGGCGGTCAGGCTTCTCCTGAGGAAGCCGTCCCGCACACAGGCCTCGGCCACTCCCAGGTTCAGGATGCTCCGGAAATGGGGAAGCACGGAAGCCGCATAAGCCACCGACGTGGAATTGGCGATGGCCCCCGGAATGTTGCTGACGCAGTAATGAACCACGCCCTCCTCGATGTAGCAGGGAGCCTCGTGGGTCGTCTCGTGGAAGGTCTCGATGACGCCCACGTCATTGCTGATATCCACGATCACGGAGCCCTTCCCCATGGTCCGCACCATCGCCCGGTCGATGAGATGGTCCGTCCGGTCCTTGGGCCACTTCACGCAGTTTAAGACCATGTCCGTCTCCGGCAGGAGGGCCGCGATGTTCTCCCTGGTGGAGATCATGGTGTTGACCTGTTCGTGGTACTGACGGCTCAAGGACCGGAGCGTCCCGATGTTGATGTCCATGACCGTCACCCAGGCACCCAGGGCGTGGAGCACCGACAGGGCAGCCTGTCCCACCACGCCTCCGCCCAGGATCAACACCTTCATGCCCGGCGCTCCGCCCAGGCCGTTCACAAACTTTCCCTTTCCGCCGTTGATGGAGAGCATGGCGTAAAGGCCCATGAGCGCCCCTTGCTTTCCCGCCGCCTCGCAGTTGGGCGACCCATACCGGTGGGAGTCCTCCGCCGTGAAGGCGATCACCTTCTTATCCAAAAGAGCCTGCACCTCCTCCGGGTGGGCCGCCGGGTGGATGCAGGTGAACACGATCTGCCCTTCCCGGAGGAGATCAAACTCACAGGGCTCAAACTCCTTGACCTTGGTCAGAAAATCACATCTCGCATACAGTTCCTCCGCCGTCTCCACGAGAACGGCCCCGGCCTTCTCGTATTCCTCATCCTCAAACCCGGCCTTCTCCCCGGCCCCCTTCTGGATCAGCACCTCATGGCCGTCGGCCGCAATGGACGCCGCCTCCGACGGCGTCACGATCACCCGGTATTCCCCGTTCTTGATATCCTTCAACACACCAAAAACCATTTTTGTTTCCTCCAAAATATTTTCGTTTCTATCCTAACACAGGAGGAAAGGGAGGTCAAGATTATGTAACACCACTTCCTATCTCTGTATCCTTCCGTTCAGAGGTTTTTCTTACCCTATTTTTCAAAAACCCGGCGCAGGGTCGCCGCATCCCTCGCCAGAAGCTCTCTCTCAGAGCCAAGCTTGCAGATCGTCGGTTTGTCATAGACGCTCTCAATGATCAGGCTCCCCCCGTAGCCGCTGTCCAGGATGGCCCCGGCGGTCCGGTAAAAGCCGGAAGTTCCCTCCCCCAAGAGGGAGCCGGAAAGCATGGAGCCCACGCCGTCCTTCAGATGCACGCCTGCGATCACGTCCGCAAGGGCCGTAAAATATCTCGCCATGGAGGTGCCGCCTAAGGCGTACAGGTTTTGGGAGTCAATCTCCACTCCGTATTTCTCGCTTGCTTCCAGATATTCCTCCGCCACGGCCGGGTCGGCAAGCCCTTTCCCGCAAAAGATTTCCTCGCCGACTCCCAGCTGCACGCAGTCCAGCTTCTCATCTGCCGCCAATTGGCAAAGTGCCGCCCCCCTCGCCTTCACCGACCATTCGCACACGCCATATCGAAATCTTCCCATTCGCCGTCTCCTTTTCCTGCAAATCTTCCGGTCAAAGATTACGCCCCGGCAATTTCTGCCTGGGGCGTAACTCAAAATCACTCCGCACTTCCGAAGTCATTCCACACTTCCGTCATAGAGTTTTTTAAGCGCTTCCTCCAGCTTCCTGTAGTCCTCCGGCTTCAAGGGCTGGTAGGGCTTAATGCAGTCGCCGCAGTCGATTCCCTGAAGCTTAAGCACTCCCTTGATCGCCGGGAAGATGCCGACCTCGAGAAGGGTCCGGATCATCTCGTTCCCCTTGCCCTGGAGCCGCTTCGCTTTCTCCATGTCTCCCGCGTCAAAGGCCTTTTTCAGGTCGACGAACACGTCCGCCATGATGGAGAAGGTGCTCCCGATGGAAGCCTTCACGCCCACGGAGAGGGCCGGCAGGAGAATCTCGTCATGTCCGTTGAAAACGGTCTTGTCTTCGCACCGGCGGACCAGCGCCTCCGTCTGCATCAGATCCATGGTGGTCTGCTTCACGCCCATGATTCCTTTGTGGGACAGGAACTGAACCAGTTCCTCCGTACCGAAGGAAACTCCGCTCAATTTCGGAATATTGTAGATGATCACCGGCAGGCCGACGGCCTCCGCAATGTCATAATAATATTGTTTGATTTCCTCCTTGGAATAGGAGAAATAGAAGGGCGGCACCGCCGAGACTGCGGCGACTTTGCAGTCCGCCGCCGCCTCCGCCATCTTGACGGTCGCCTTGGTGGAGAAGGTTCCGATATTGGCAAACACGTCCCCTCTTCCGTCTACGATCTCGCAGACCGCCTTTACCAGCCGCACCCTCTGTTCATCCCGGAGAAGAAAGGACTCCCCGGTGCTTCCGCTCACGTAAAAGCCCGACACGCCCTGTCCCAGCGTCTTTTCAATGACCTGCTCCAGCGCTTTCTCGTTGATCTCCTCGTCGGCGTCGACGGGCGTGATGAGCGCAGGATAAATTCCCTCGAACTTTTTCATTTTCCGTTCTCCTTTACTGGTCCAGCTCAGGCGCCAGCACCACCTTCGCCGCCTCACGGTTCGTGAACATTTCGAATCCCTCTCTCCACCTGGACAGGGGAATCACGTGGGTAACCACCGGGCTCATGTCAATGCGGCCTTCCCGGTACAGGGTCAGCACGTTTCTCCAGGAGGTGTGGTCATAGCCCATGTGCCCGACGAAGGTAATCCCCCTGTGCCCCATCAGATCCGCCGGGTCCTCCTCGTAGGACACGGCGCTGCGGGTATAGCCCACCATGATGAAGGAGCCGCCCGGGCGGAGCATCCGGACTGCAGATCGGAAGAGCGTCGTGTAGGGAAAG